>CADBTO010000020.1 GCA_902797565.1 uncultured Lachnospiraceae bacterium | reverse complement strand
TTCAGCGCAAGCAGGTTGGTCTGTCCGGCGATAGCATCGATCTCAGAAATAATGTCTTCGATTTTGTGTGAGATCTCGCTGCAGGTCTGCGAACGCACGCGCTTTCACCAGGCTGTTTTCGCCCAGGTTTTTCATAGAACTTTGCATCGCTTTTCTCCTTTATAGCTGTTAATCCAGAGCGGCTTCTACTTCTTTTCGCGTTTCGATATGTGATGCTTCGAGTTCTTCACGCACAATCGCAGGGTTTGTGTATTTGCCGCGCATCTGGCTGGTCATTTTGTCTGTGAGTTCTTCGAGAAGCTGGTTCTGATCCCCTTGCAGGGACGGCGCGGTATCTGCAATCAGTTCCCACATACGGGGATATTTTTCACGCATCAGATCGAGTGCTGCGTCCAGTGCCTGCTCACGTTCGGGCACTTCGCTGCAGTACCGGGCGAGATCCCATTTTGCGGAATTGCCCGACATTTCATAGAGGAAGGTATGGAACGGATCCTTCTGGGCCACGGCACCTTCTTTGATATGTCGGACGATGTCACCAAGCATTGCGCGGATGAATTTTTCAATCGAATATTCTTTGTCGAAATACCAGGTTTCGATGCTCCAGTATCCGGAAGGGATCAGATCCGCGAACTTTTTTTCCGGGTCATGTTCGGCGCAAAACAGCCCGTCTTCCTCGATCCGGTCCAGAAGCCTCCGGAAGCATTCCACGTTTCCGGTTTTTTCCATCTGCTCGCTGATCCGAATGATGCTGCGTGCAATGCTGCTTTTGAAAGAAATATCCTGCCGGATCTCATCCGGGAAAGCGGACAGCGTGGACATCATTTGTTCCAGGACAGGGTCAAAGTCCACGGGATCCACTTCGTATCCAGCGCATTCCAATAGTGCAAAAAACGCATAGACATAGAGTATGGCCGACTCCACGTCCACATCCTGCAGATCTTCCGGGGATTTGCAGGATGTCTGGATTTGCTGGATTTTCTCGTTTGCAATTTTTTTCAGGGAATCCAGATTTTTGGTATCAACCAGCAGATTGAAATAGAACCCATATTCGACGGAACGCATTTTCAGGTACGGCATGGCGTACTCATAGTAGCCAAGGGCAAGTTGTTTGTCGTCCGCAGCATAATAGCCTGTAGCAAGCAGATAGCAATAAGAGGCTGCCTTTGCAAGCCGATCAGATTGTGAAATCGCATGGGCTTCAAGAGGTGTCTGCACGCTTTGCCGCAGCGCCTCCGGGATTTCGTCTTCCGGAACGGGGAACGGCTCCACTTCCCGCAGGAGTGCCTCCAGTTCCTGCAGCGCCAGGGATGCCTCTCCGGCATCAAGCCGCAGGTTTGCAAGTACCATGCGGTAGGTGGAAAGGTCCACATCCGGCATCTCTTTGCGCATCTCGGCGACCAGAAGTTCCAGACGTTTCAGATTCGATTCTTCAAACGCAATCAGTGCCTTGTACCCTTTTTTCTGCAATTCTTCCGGTAAAGCTTCTACAATCCAGCGCCAGGGCTTGCCCTCCAGCAGCTGCTGTATGGTCTTTGTTTTTCTTTTTCTGCCCTTTGGCAGGCTGGAACGTCGTTTCATGTCTTGGTTATACCCCCCCGATCGATGGTTTCCTGTACAGCGGGGTGGATTTGCATTCCCCCCGCTTCAATCTCCTTTCATATTCTACAACAGAAATCAGAATGTGGCAAGAAAAAAGTCAGATCTGCACAAAAAAATGGACATTGAAAAAATAGTAAAAGCTGTTATCATGAACGATGAGGCAGAAGCAGGACGTTCGTGGGTTTTGAGAATACGAATGTTCGAATTTTTTCGAAGAATACAGGAGGTAGAGGGATGGAATGGGTGAAACGGCGAAAACAGCTGAAACAGACGAAACAAAGGGAATGCAGGATGCAGGATCAGGCAAAACACCTGTTCTGGCCAAGGCTGGCTGCTGCCGTGGCGTTTGCCCTGGCGCTGTCGCTGTTGCTGGCGCCTGTGATGCAGGGGGGCTGCGTGTATGCGAAGAAAAGCAGCGCATCATCGAAAGCAAAATCCAAGCTTCCGAAGCCGTCGCTTGAAAAGAAGAGTATGACGCTGAAGGTGGGGCAGGCGGGCGTGTTGAAAATCAAGAATGCCAGGGGAACGGTCACATGGACGGTGGCGGATAAGGGTAAGCTGAAGATCACGAAAAAGAACAATACCTGTGTCGTGTTCAAGGGCTTGAAGGCAGGAAAGACCAAACTTTATGCAAGGGTCCGGGGCTATAAGCTGGCTTGCACGGTGACGGTCAAAAAGGCTGCGGCAAAGCAGGACCAGAAGACCGTGGAGGAAGATCAGGACGAGGCAGACACGAAAGAGGCGGGCGGCAAAGACGAACCGTATGCGGACGAGCGTGACAGCAGAGAGGACGAGGATGGCGAAGCGTCCCGCAGCGGGGAAGACGAGGAGGATGAGGACGAAGACGAGGACGACGGGGACGAGGACGAGGATGACGAGGACGATGAGGATGGCTGGGATGACGAGGATGATGACTGGGGAGAAGATGATGACGGAGAATGGTGGTAAACCGGTCGAACAGGGTTACAAAAAAGTATGAAAAAACTCCCGGACAGATGCAGCAGCATCTGTCCGGGAGTTTGCTATTCGACGGGGTGCGAAATGAAGTTTTCCGTCCGCCCCCTGCTCGATTGCGGCAGGCTATGCTCCTGCCGCAATATTTGATTGTCGTCCGCGTCGCCGCGCTGAATGTCTTAATTTCCGTCTGCGCCGCCGCCCTGGACATTGACTGCCTTGTCGCAGGAGAAGGACGTGATATGGCCGGAGATTGCCTTCGTGGTTGCTTCGTCCGCTGCCTGGACCCAGACCTTGTATGTCACGTTGTCTCCGGACTTGTATGCGTTTGCATGGCTCGGACGACGAACAGTTACGGTATCGCCATTCACGTCTACCTGCCAGTCGTTCTCGGAGTATGCGTTTGTGACCACGTTTGAGAATTTCATCGTGATCGTGCAGGCCGTAGAGATGTGTTCCACAGCTGTGGAGTGTACAATCCGTGCCTCGAATACGTGGTGGCTGCCGTTCCAATCCTGGACGCTCGTAATGTCTCCAGACCAGCAGTCTGCGCCGCTTGCAGCATAGACGCCTTCTGCCATATCTTCGTTCCGCAAAACGGTGGGTTTTTCATATGCTTTCATATTCAATCTCCTTTGCAAGAAAAATAGAAAGATGGTTAATAACTAAAACTTAAAAGATATTGATCCATTATATGCTTCTTCCGGGAAAAATCAAGGGAAAAAACAGAAGTTTCTTCCGCTGTTTTTCATATTTTGTCGTTACTTTGACGATAAAGCGGCATCAGCCTTCCGTGATCCGGAAGGAATCAACGTTCTGACGCAGGGACAGGGCAATCCGCTCCATCTCCTGTGCCACGTCCACCACGGAAGACATATTCGAACTCATCATTTCCAGGGAAGCAGAAGTCTCTTCGGTGGATGCCGCGTTCTCCTGGGAGATGCTGGACAGCGATTCCACGGAGTCCAGGATCGAATCTTTGTTCCGGTTCAGATTTTCAGCCAGGGAAAGGATCAGCTTGTTGCCCTCCTCGGTCTCCTGCAATAGTCCGAGCATTTCATCAAACGCTGCGATCATCTGCTGCATTGCAGCGGATTCTCCAACGACGGCTTCCCGGATGTCTCCGGCCATGCCCTTGTTCAGCTCGGAAATCTTTCCAATGTCAGAGAGCATTGCCGTGATTTCTTTTGCGGTCTTGTCTGACTGCTCTGCCAGCTGGGAGATTTCGCCTGCAACGACGGCGAAGCCCCTGCCGGCTTCCCCTGCCCGTGCCGCCTCAATCGAAGCATTCAGGGACAGCAGGTTTGTCTGGGATGCGATGCCGATAATCGCTGCAGCTGCCTCCGTGATCTTGTGTACCATGACAGCAGTTTCATCCACGGATTTGGCGACCGCATTCGCTTTTTCTTCCATCTGCTTGTCTGCTTCCTGCAGATCTGCCAGCTGTTTCTGGACATCGACAGAATTGGTATAGACCTGGCGGCCCTTCGCCATATTGTCCTGGGCGCAGTCCAGTACTTTTGTCACGGCCTCCCCCATTGCGGTCGTGATATCGGAAGTGGACTGTACGTCGTGTGCCATACTGGTCGCCCCGTTTGCAAAGTCTGACACGGCAGAGTTGATATCCGAGGTCATCTGCTGGTTGTCTCCGATGCGGTTTTTGGTATCTTCCGCGCGCGCGTTTACATCGTTTGCAAGTCCCACGACCTGGATCAGGGATTGCTGGAGTGCCACGCGCATTTTATTTAATGCAGCAATAATTTCAGAGAAATCCCGCACGATACTTGCGTCTTCGACAGGTGTCACAAAGTCCCCGTTCGCCAGGATCCCAATACTGTGTTTGATCTGGTCCACATTCTTGTGCATCAGCCGGATGGAAGCGATGGCAGCGACCATCAGGAGGAAGGCGATGACACCGAAGAGGATGGCGCTTCGCAGGATCGCAGACTGGATCTGCTTCTCCATCTGCGTTTTCTCCGTCTGCGCCCAGCTTTCTGTAATATCCGACATTTCGGAGAGATAACTGCGGGCGGTATCAAACGTGGAACTGAAGGTGGTCCAGTTTCCGGAAAAGGTTTCAACATCATAGGTCTCGCTCCATAATTTGAAGGAGGCCTGGAATTTGCTGTAGAGTTCCTCGAAGGTTGCCCCGCTTTCTCCGGGGGTACCGCTCCAGAGGTCTGCATTGCCCTGTGCCAGCTGCGCGATACTTGCCATACGGTCCGTGGTCTGCTGCTTGTTTTCCTGATAGTCTTCCAGATACGGCTTGTTCTTTTCTACCATTGCCTTGTTCTGCCGCAGTTCCGGCGCATCCAGTGCGTAGTGGTAGGAAGCGGCAGCCAGCTGCGCCTGATAGAAGTCACGGTCTGTATTGATGATTTCCGTACAGATTTCGAACAGCGTGTTGTAGTACAGTTTCTCACTGCTTTTTCCGACCCGCAGCATTTCGATGCTCAGGATCACGATGCTGGCAACGATGCAGATGACGAGCGGAAAGACCAGGACGGCAAGGAATTGCGCCAGATTGAGTTTTGCTTTTTTCATAATCGTTTCCCCTTTTTTACACTCCATGAACAACATGATACTGGTTTTGATTTCTTATTTTATACCTGTTTTCTGTGAAATGCAAGTAGAAATCAGCGCTGGCAGGGGGAATGTTTGGCGCATTCTCATACTTGCAAGCCGTTTTGAAAAATGGTAGAATCTGAGAGTCAGGGAGGGCAGGGTAAAACGTTTGGAATGCCGGGTTTCCTGATACAACAAATTGAAAAAGCGATCGATCAGGGAGAAAATGCATGGGAAAAAGTGAAGCAGATCTGAAACGGTTTCTGGAATCGGTAGACCATAAGAGTTATCCGGCGTATAAGGGAGCGAAAGGGCTCTGGGAGTTCCGGAAGTATACGCTGGGGATCGACCATGTGCAGGGAGATCCGTTTGCGGCACCGTCCAAGCTGTCTGTCCGGATGAAAGGCCGGGTCGCGGGGATCCCGGAAGAATACTATAAAGAGGCGCACCGCCGCGTGACGATGGAGGATTTTCTGATCCGTTCCTTCGGGCAGCGCATCAGCAGGCTGAATTTCCGGAAGACCGGTTCCGGAAAGAGCGGCGTTATTTTCACGTCCCGTCCGGGGCAGGAAATATTTTCGCGGAGCGCATGCGAGATCAATGACTGTACTGGGGATCTCATACTGCGGTTCGAGGTCGGCTTCCCGGCATTCGGACGGTCGATCAATGCAGATGGTTTGATTGAAATCCTGATTGAAAAATTGCCGGGTGCGATAGAAGACGCCTTGCTATATGAAAGATTAAATCATGGCGCGATAGAACGGGCGATGTTTCTGGCGGATGACCAGCTTGCCATCCGCAGCCAGCTGGATGAAATGGGGCTTTGTGCGTTTGTGGCAGATGGAAGTGTACTGCCGAGGGAAAGCGGTGTGTCACAGCGCCCGATGAAGGATGCGGTGGCGTTTGCTTCTCCGGAGTCGCTCTCTGTCACGATTGAAACACCCCACAGGGGGAAGGTTTCCGGGATGGGCATCAGAAAGGGTATCACGCTGATCGTTGGCGGGGGCTACCATGGGAAGTCCACGCTGCTCAAGGCGCTCGAACAGGGGGTTTACAACCACATCGGCGGGGACGGCAGGGAACTGTGCCTGACAGATTGCTCCGCGATGAAGGTGCGGGCGGAGGATGGCAGGAGCATCCGGAACGTGGATATCTCGCTGTTTATCAATGACCTGCCGAACAGCAAGGATACCCGGAGTTTTTCGACGGAGGATGCCAGCGGGAGCACATCGCAGGCGGCAAATGTGGTGGAGGCGCTTGAGGCGCAGACCAGGCTGCTTTTGATTGATGAGGACACCTGTGCGACGAATTTCATGGTGCGGGATGCCCTGATGCAGCGCGTGGTTGCAAGAGATGAGGAGCCGATCACGCCATTCCTTGAGCGGATCACGGGGCTGTACCAGATGAAAGGGATGTCCACGATCCTGGTGGCGGGCAGTTCCGGTGCGTTTTTCTATGTGGCGGACACGATTATCCAGATGGATCGCTATATGCCGAAGGAGATCACGGAGATGGCGAAGGCGGCGGCAAGTGAGTTTGATGACGCGCCGCAGACGCGGGGGGATTTCCGGGAGCCATTCCTGCAGCGGGTTCCGGTGCCGGACAGGCAGCTGCAGCATGGAGACCGCATCAAGACGAAGACACTGGATATGTATGCGTTTTCGCTGGATCGGGAGCACGTCGAACTGCGTGGGCTTGAACAGATTGTGGATACAGAACAGACGGCAGCGCTTGCAGCTGCCCTCAAATATCTGTACCGGAATATCCTGGACGGGAAGAAGACGGTTCTGGAAAGCGTGGAGGAGCTGATGGGGCTGATCGGGCAGAAAGGTGTTGCAGTGCTTTATGACGGTGGAACACCTGCGCCCGGATTGGCGTTGTTCCGGAAGGAAGAACTGATTGGCTGCCTGAACCGGTTTCGGCGGCTGAAAGTACGATAACCGGTGGGAATGGTTCCCGGAGGGGACAGATATGTGGAAATGGCTGGGCGGAAGGAGGCTGGCAATCATCCTGTATTGCATGGTTGTGGTTGTGTTTTTGGCTGGTGCCGCTGTTTCGGTGGCGCGGAAAAGCGGAGAGAAGATACGGGAGCATAGGTTTTTCGGCGATCGCTGGGAGTACGAAGGCGTGGAGTATGATTTGTCGGAACTTCCGGCATTTGGCACGAAGAATGGGCGGATTTTCGAAAAAACATGTCCCAGGTATGTAAGGGATGGGGATACGCTCAATTTTGTCAGCCAGGATCTTGATTTTGAGGTCTATATTGGCGGCAGGCAGGTTGGTTCGTTCCATGCAAGGCCTAATCTGACGGGGCGCGGCTATGGTTATATGTTCCACGAAGTGCCGCTGGATACCAGTTATTGCGGGAAAGTGATACGGATTTGGGTCAGCCAGATTTATCCGCAGGAAAAACGCGGAAAGATCGAAGGGATGGCGATTTGTTCACCATCGGCGTATTTCTCCTGGATGCTGCAGAGTCATGGCCTGCCGTTTGGCTGTTCGATGCTGATTCTGTTTCTGGGGATCACGGTTCTTTTGCTGCGCTTGAGTGTGGAAGGACGGAGAACGGCAAAGGACGGCGCAAACCTGTATGCGCTGGGGATTCTGGCTGTGCTTCTGGGAATCTGGACCGCCCAGGAGACGCTGGTGCCGCACCTGTTTATGAGAGACAATCAGGCATATGCGGCGCTGGCACGTCTGGTGGATTATAGTTTTCTGCTGCTTTTCGGGTATCCGCTGACCGTGTTTATCTGTTCCTGCACCAGGTTGAAAAAGCGGATTTACGAATATGCCTCGATTGGAATATCGCTCGCGGCGTGGCTGCTGGTATGTGCCGTGCATTTTGGCATGGGCGTGGATATGCATGAGCTGCTCTGGATTGTGAATGTGGCATTGGCGGCCAATGGAGTGCTCCTGATCGGGATGCTTCTGGAGGATCTGCGTTACCGCGGTGCCAGCATTGGCGGCGGACGTAGCCTGCTGTTTGATGCGGCGGGCATCAGTTTTCTGGCCGGTGCGGGGATAGACCTGGTCCGGTGCAATCTGAAAGGCGGTGATGTGGGGGATGGCGGTGTGTTCCTGCGAATCGGGATTCTGGCCTGCCTGATTCTGATTCTGATGCAGGTGGTGCGCCGGCTGGGAGAAGAAGAACGGGAAAAGGAACGGGAGAGCTTCATCAATGGGCTGCTGGTCTATTCCCTGTCCGGGGATTCTGCGCAGGATGTTCTGCCGCAGATGATGGAGTACCTGGGCGAGTCGCTGGATGCGGAACGGACGTTCATCTATGAGGAGCGGGAACGCGGCACCTTTGAGAATACGTATGAATGGGTCAGGCCGGGGGAGATCCGTTATCAGGCAGCAGCGAAGCCGATTCCGTTTATGGATGTGTTCCGGGAATGGGGGGAAGCGCATTCGCCGGAAGACCATATTGCATTCAGTGAACCACAGCAATGCCGGAAACGCGGGCCGATGGTGTATGAATTTGCGATCACGCATGGCGTCGACAGCATGGTGACGGGGCCGCTCTCGTATGAAGGGAAGATGATCGGGTTCTTTGGAATCATGAATATGCCGCCGGATCGTGTGAATGAAGTGCTTCAGTCACATAAGCTGCTGGAATACTTTATGTGCGTGATGATGCGCCAGCGGGATTTCCAGGAGCGCCTGCGCCGCTACAGTTTTACAGACCAGCTTACGGGGGCGATGAACCGGCGTGGTTTCAATGAATATCTGCTGGATCTTTGGGCAAAGCAGGAGGAACACGAGACACCGCAGAAGCAGATCGTGGGACTGGTGATTATGGACATTGATTTCTTTAAGAAATTCAATGACACCTTCGGGCATGATAACGGGGATATTGTGCTGAAGTATGTGGTAAAGGCAGTGAAAGGCTATCTGAATTGCCCGGTCTGCCGCTGGGGCGGCGAGGAATTCGTGGTGTTCTTCCCGCAGGGGGATCTGGACCGCGAACGTGCTTCCGGTATCTGCAAGGCGGTTGCGGCGCAGGAGGTGCAGCTTTCCAATACCGTGGTCAGAGTCCATGTCAGCGTGGGTGCCGTTCTTGCGGAGGTGGAGCCGGGCTTCGAGATTGACAAGCTTGTCAAGGCGGC
>CADBTO010000019.1 GCA_902797565.1 uncultured Lachnospiraceae bacterium | reverse complement strand
GACGAGTGGCGGAACGGTCTTCTTATGGAAAAGAAGCTTCATGAAAAGATGAAGAAGATTGTCAGTCCGCAAATGACGTTTGAAGACATGTATTTTCAAATGAATGCGTATATCAAAGCAGAGGGCTATATAAATCTGGACTTTATGGGAAATCTTGGGCATTCAATCGTTCTCAGGAAGGATGACCGGATATACATTGAAAAGGGTAATCAGACGAAGCTCGGTGAGGTCAACTGCTTTACATTTGAACCGCACATCAGTGTCATTGGATCGAAGTACGGATATAAAAAGGAAAATATCTATTATTTTGATAATGACGCAATAAAGGAATTATAGCCGGGTGTTCGGCGATACCGGAAGGATAACGAAATATGGATAGAATTTTGACTGTATAGGAAGTTCCATTTTTCTGGTTTCTATGCTATAGTAAAGAGGTAAAAACTGGTTCGGGAAATCGGAAAGTTAGGAAAACGGATGTGATGTTTCCTATGTTCAAGCCTTTATCGAAAGCTGGAAGGCTTTGCAGTCTGCGAACACGCAGACGATCTTTCCGTGGCATGAATACGTGGAACTTTCCGGGAGGCGTGGGTATGAGCGTGTACTTTGATATTGGCAACGGTGGATTTCAGGAGATCAGGAAAGATGAGTTTGTAGACAAATCCGGGTTGATTGCCGTGATGAATCAGACGATCGGGACGAGGCGGCGGCTGTCTTTGGTGAGCAGGCCCAGGCGGCTGGGAAAGTCCTATGCGGCGTCGATGCTGAACGCATATTATTGCCTGGGATGCGACTCTTCGGATTTGTTTTGCGATCTGGAGATTGCGGCGGATTCTTCCTATGAAACGCATCGCAACCAGTATCATGTGCTGTATCTGGATATTGCAACGTTTGCGCCGCGGATGGGCACGAAGGAGACACTGGTGATGAATCTGCATCAACGTGTGTGCCGGGAATTGTCTGTTCTGTATCCGGGATCGGTGGAGGAAGGGATGCCGCTCATGGATATTCTGGATGGGATTGTAGAGCGGACGGGGAAACAGTGTATTGCTATCATAGATGAATGGGACTCTCCGATCCGGAGGTGGGATGCGACAGAGCAGTCGAAGTACGATTATCTGGAATTTTTGCGAAGCCTGTTCAAAAACGGAGAGGCGACACGTCGTGTTTTTGCGGCAGGCTATATGACGGGGATTCTGCCAATCAAAAAAGATGGGAGCCAGTCGGCGATTTCGGAGTTTTGGGAATACAGCATTCTAAGTCCGGGGAAATATGCCCCCTATATCGGGTTTACAGAACAGCAGGTGCAGGAATTGTGCTGGAAGCATGGGATGGATTTCGCGCAGATGAAGGCCTGGTATGATGGTTATGTTTGTGGTGATGGACTGTCCATCTATAATTCCCATTCTGTGATGGAAGCGATTGCACGGGAAAAAATGGGATCGTATTGGCGTCGGACGGCAGAAGAAGGCAGTATGATCAAATACATCAATATGGATTTCAAGGGATTGGGGTCCGTGGTGACAGATCTGCTTTCCGGGAGCCTGGTTCGGGTCAACCCGGAGACGTTCCGGAATGATACCGCAGAGATTGGGTCTGCGGATGATGTCTTGACATTACTCATACATTATGGTTATCTGAGTTTTGATGAGAAAACAGAAACGGTACAGATTCCAAATGATGAGATACGGGCAGAGTTTGAAGACCATATCCGGGATGTGACGCATCAGGAAACCCTGCAGAGGGTGAGGGAGAGTGAAAAGATCCTGGAAGATACGGTGAAGATGGATGCGGATGCCGTAGCGGCTGCAGTGCAGAAAATCCACATGCAGGAATCCAGTAAACTATTTTACAACAATGAACAGGCACTTCGGGCAGTGATCAAGCTGGCGTACTTTACATATAAGGATCATTATCTGAAAATGGAAGAGCTGGATCGTGGGCTGGGACAGGCGGACATTGTTTTTCTGCCGAAAAAATATGAACATTATCCGGCGCTGATTGTGGAATTGAAAGCGGGGGCGACGCCAGAGGATGCCGTCCGACAGATACGGGACAGGCAGTATGCAGACGGATTGAAGGGGTATGGCGGAGAAGTATTGCTGGTGGGAATCACTTATGATAAGAAAGATCTGGCAAAAAAACATATGTGCAGGATAGAAAAGTTATAATAGAGAAGTTATAATAGAGAAGCTATAATAGAGAAGCAGAGCCAGAGAAGCTGAAATAGAGAATCTGGAACAGGGCGGTGTGAAATGTGCATTGGGGTGTGGAAAGCACACAAAGGAGTTTTGAATGATGAAAAACTATGATGTGATCATTATCGGGGCGGGACCGGGAGGAATTTATGCGGCGTATGAACTATTGGAACGATGTCCGCAGGTTTCCGTGGCAGTATTCGAGGCGGGGCATAAACTCGAACAGCGTTCCTGCCCGATTGACGGGGAGAAGGTAACAGGGTGTGTGGGATGCAAGGTATGTTCGATTATGAGCGGCTTTGGCGGGGCAGGCGCGTTTTCGGACGGAAAGTACAATATCACCAATGATTTCGGCGGGACGCTGTATCAGTATATAGGAAGGGACAAAGCGACTGCGCTGATGGAGTATGTGGACTGCATCAATATGGAAAACGGGGGCGAGGGCACGCGGCTGTATTCAACGGCGAATACTTCGCTCAAGAAAACCTGTATGCAGAACAAACTGCAGCTTCTGGATGCTTCAGTCCGGCATCTTGGAACGGACAAGAATTATATTGTGCTGGGGAATCTGTACCAGAAACTGAAGGATCGGGTGGACTTTTTCTTTGATACGCCGATCGAGCGGATTGAACGCGCTGCGGCAGCTGATGGGGTGTCCGGGGGAGGGTTCAAAGTCTTTTCTGACGGGATAGCATATTTTTGCAGGAAGTGCATTGTCTCAGTCGGACGGATTGGAAGCAAATGGATGGAGAAGATTTGCCGGGAACTGGAGATTCCGACGGAATCGAACCGGGTGGATATTGGTGTCCGGGTGGAACTTCCGGCGGCGTTGTTCTCACACTTGACAGATGAACTGTATGAAAGCAAGATTATTTACAGAACAGAGAAATTTGAAGACAAGGTGCGGACATTCTGTATGAACCCGAAGGGCAGTGTTGTGACGGAGAATACGAATGGGATCGTTACGGTCAACGGGCATAGTTTTGAAGATCCGGAAAAACAGACAGAGAATACAAATTTCGCACTGCTGGTGTCGAAGCATTTCTCGGAGCCGTTCAAGGATAGCAATGGTTATGGGGAGAGCATTGCGCGGCTTTCCAATATGCTTGGGGGCGGGGTGATTGTCCAGCGGTTCGGGGATCTTGTGCGGGGGCGAAGGAGTACAAAGAAGCGCATTCAGGAAAATTTCGTGCTGCCGACACTTTCTGCGGAACCGGGTGACCTTTCCCTGGTACTGCCGAAACGGATTCTTGACGGAATTATCGAAATGATTTATGCTTTAGATAAAATTGCGCCGGGAACGGCGAATGATGACACGCTGCTGTATGGAGTGGAAGTCAAGTTCTACAATATGCAGGTGAAGCTTTCCGAACGGCTTGAGACAAAGATTCCGGGATTGTATATTATCGGGGACGGGAGCGGCGTCACACATTCCCTCTCCCATGCTTCCGCAAGCGGGGTCTTTGTGGCACGGGAGATTGCGGGAAACATGGGCGCATAGAAAAAAAGGCACGAGCAGCGGTGCAGCCGGCTTCCGTGACTGCGCGCAGCGGGGCATCCGGCTTCCGGGGATTGCGCGTGAAGTGCAGCGGGGTGGCCGGCTTCCGGGGCTGCGAGCCACGCAGCGGGACAGCCGGCTTCCGGGACTGCGTGCAGCAGGAAAAGCAGCTGTTTGATTATGCTTCGTTCAGGCGGTCATGCAGCGCTTCGGCATAGCCGAGGAGGCGTTTCTTGTATGCCGGGGGCATCTTCCGCATGGCTTCAACGGCTTCATATTCATCGGTGCCCCTGCTGACGACGGTGTATGCGATGTTTTCGTTTCCGCCGAGGCGGGGGGAATCCTGGAGAAGTTCCATCGGTGTGATCTCGAGCGCATCACAGATGATCATGATCTTTTCTGCATTCGGGTTCGTTTTCTTGCGCTTCCAATCGCTGATCGAGCTTTGCGTGATCCCGGTCTGCAGCGCAAACTGCTTCTGGGACATATGTTTTTCCTTGAGGAGTTTGAAGATTCGTTCACTGATAATCATTTGGTCACCTTTTTTCGTAATTGCTTGCATATGGTGGAAAACGAAGTGAAGACATTACGTTTTCACGGATTATCTATCAATATATACAAGATTGATTTGGATGTCAAGGTTTTTTTGGGAAAAAGGCAGAAAAAATATGATACAGTGTGGATGCGTGGGGCGGGGGGATTCGAGAAAACGGATTATCAGAAGATACAAGAGAAGTGCCCGGACAAGCCGCCGGGCATTTCTTGTGCGACGGGGTGGATTTGCATCTCCCGTTTCTTGTATTTCCAGCAAGAAATACCGGGAAGAAACTTCGGAGATGGATATGGGATTTATACGAGATCCAGCTGGAGTTTCAAGGCATTCTGGAGAAGCTGCGAGAAGTTGATATTTGCTTTCGTGGCTTCATCGCTTAGCCACTGCGGGATGGAAACCGTCTGGGTGACGAATGTCTGGTCGAATTTCCTGTGGTATGCGGCTGTATCCGCAAAAATATAGACGGCGAAGTCATCTCCGTCAAGACGGATGTTTTCAAGGGGTGTGGGGATGGGTGTTGGAAGATTCTCTTTCTCGTAATCGTATAAAGTAAATGAAAGGGCATCGTTTGCCATTGACATCCCATCTGACATATCTTCACCTTGAGAAAAGGTGTTTGAGAAATCCGGGAAGAAGATGGAAAAACCGCCATCTTCTTTTTCAGGATGAAAAATTGCGGGATATACATATTGTGCCATAATCAGGTTCCTCCTAGTTTTGTATCCAAGGTTTTTGTACCCACCTACTGGATTCCGGCTTGCTTCATAATTGCGCTGGCTATACCGGATTTCACATCCTGGCTTGGATGCCGGGGAACCCGGAATATATTTCCAGATACCGGACTATACCATTTGTCATGGTTTGCGCCATGTTCTAATAGCCTGCATCCAGCTTTCTTGAGTTTTTTTGTAAGTTCTGAATATTTCAATACGGAGCCTCCTTTGATCTTGTTTCTCCATTCTTGCATATTCTTTCCGTATTGTCAAGTGGATTTTGAAAATGCAATCGAGCAGGGAACCGCGGATTCCGGAGCCCATGTGCATCGAGCAGGAACTGCGGATTCCGGAGTCCATGTGCATCGAGCAGGAATCGCGGATTCCGGAGCCCATGTGCATCGCGTAGGGAACCGCGGATTCCGGAGTCCATGTGTAATCGAGCAGGGGGCCTGCGAATCCTCCTGCCCGCCTGCCAGGGCTGTGTTGGCGTATTCAAAAAACCGGGCAGGGAAACGCTGTGCTTCCCTGCCCGGTTATGAGCTGCCGGTCGATTTTACCGGTAATGATTTGTTCAAAAACCAAAATATGCGGCGGCATTTTTGCTGCAGATGCCGCGAACCAGTTTGTCCAGATAGGCGGCGTCATCGGGATACTCGCCGTTTTCGATCCAGCTGCCGATTTTGTTGCAGAGAATCCGGCGGAAATACTCGTGGCGCGGAAAGGAGAGGAAACTCCGGGAATCGGTCAGCATGCCAATGAAGGTGGAGATGAGGCCCACATCCGAGAGGCTCTGGAGCTGTTGTTCCATGCCGCGTTTGTGATCCAGGAACCACCAGGCACTTCCCAGCTGGATTTTTCCGCGGATGCCCTGTTCGTTGGACTGGAAGCAGCCGGCCATCACGGCGAGCATATCCAGATCTTTGGAATTCAGGCAGTAGAGGATGGTGCGCGGGAGTTCTTCGGTTTCATCCATCGCACTGAGCAGCGCGGAAAGCTGCGGTGCATACGCGAAGTCGGCTTCGCCGTCGAATCCGGTATCCGGTCCAAGCTTTTCAAAGAAGCGGCGGGAATTATTCCGCAGGGCACCGATATGCAGCTGCATGACCAGCCCGAGCCGCGCATATTCCCTGCCGAGTTCGCGGAGCAAAAAGCCCCGGTATTTTCCGGCATCGGTTTCGCTGACAGGTTCCTTGCGCCGTGCTTTCTGGAAGATTGCTTCAACTTCCGAAGCTTCCGCAGGGATATAAAAGGCGCTTTCCAGGCTGTGGTCTGTGACGCGGCAGCCGGTTTCCGTGAAATACACCAGACGTTTTCGGAGTGCTTCCAGGACGCCGGAAACGCTGGAGATATCTGTATCAGACACGCTGCCGAGTTTTTCAAGGTATTCCGTAAAACCTTCTTTTTCGATACCCAGCGCTTTTTCCGGACGGAAGGATGGCAGAACGGAAAAGCCAAGTTCTTCCCGGGCCAGAGCCTTGTGGAAATGCAGGTCATCTGCCGGATCGTCCGTGGTGCAAAGCACGGAAACGTGCTGCATCCGAAGCAGGTTCCGGACGGAAAACTCCCTGGTCTGCAGTTTTTCATTGCAGGCGTTCCAGATTTTGTCCGCCGTGCGCAGGGAAAGCGGCTCTTCGATGCCGAAATACCGCTGCAGTTCCAGATGCGTCCAGTGGTAGAGCGGGTTTCCGATGCAGTTTTGCACGGTATCCGCCCAGGCCAGGAATTTGTCGTATGGGTCTCCATTTCCTGTGATCAGGTTTTCGGAAACGCCGTTTGTGCGCATGGCACGCCATTTATAATGGTCGCCGCCCAGCCAGACATCGGCGATATTGTCAAAACACCGGTCTTCCAGGATTTCCTGCGGGTTCAGATGGTTGTGGAAGTCGATGATGGGTTCGTGCTCTGCAGCGTCGTGGAAGAGTCGGCGGGCTGTCTCGCTCTGGAGCAGGAACTCCTGATCCATAAATTTCATGATAAAGAACTCCTTCTGTATGTTGTATTTAGGAACCGCGATTCCGGAATCAAGACCCAGGTTCGAGGAACCGGGATTCCGGAATCAAGACTCAGGATTCCGGAATCAGGGTCCAGGTTCCAGGCTGTCGGGACTACTGCCGCGCCGCATTCTTTTCGATTGCTTCCCAGAGCCCGTTAATGTATGCGGCACCCAGGGCGCGGTCATAAAGGCCATAGCCGGGCATTGCTTTCTCGCCCCAGATCATACGGCCGTGGTCCGGACGGATCGGGCCATCGAAGCCGATCTCATAGAGTGCCTTCACGATCTCATACATATCGAAGGAGCCGTCGCTGGAAAGGTGCGCAGCCTCTTCAAAATCGTCCGGCGCGTTGAACTTTAGGTTCCGGACGTGCGCGAAGTGGATTCTGCCCTTCAGGGAGCGGATCATATCCGGCAGGTCGTTCTGCTGGTTTGTGCCGTAGGAACCGGAGCAGAATGTGACGCCGTTATGCACGTCGTCCACCATCTGCATCATCCGCAGGATGTTTTCTTTGTTGATGATGATCCGGGGCAGGCCGAATACGCTCCACGCAGGATCGTCCGGATGGATCGCCATCTTAATGTCATATTGGTTACATACCGGCATGATCTGTTCCAGGAAGTACTTCAGGTTATCGAAGAGGTCGTCGGCTGTCACGTCTTT
>CADBTO010000018.1 GCA_902797565.1 uncultured Lachnospiraceae bacterium | reverse complement strand
GGAGGCGATCGCAAGATGAAATTTCTGCATTTAGGAGATCTGCATCTGGGCAGGTCGCTGGGGGATTTTGATCTGAGAGAGGATCAGGAATATATGCTGGACCAGATTCTGGGGATTGCTGCAGAGCATGCGGTGGATGCCGTTTTGATTGCAGGGGATGTGTTTGACAAGGCAATTCCCAGCGAAGCGGCAACGAAGCTGCTGGACGATTTTCTGTGCAGCCTGGCGGAGAGGGGCGTTTCTGTCTATATTGTGAGCGGCAATCATGATTCGGATGAACGGCTGAACTATGGCAGCCGTCTTTTTGAAACAAACCGGATTTTTATTTCAAGCAAATATGAAGGAGAATTGTGTAAACAGACGCTGCAAAGCGGGACAGAGGAAGTTGATCTGTATCTTTTGCCGTTTGTCAAGGCATCGCAGGTCAGGCATTTCCTGCCGGATGCAAAGATTGTGTCCTATGAGGACGCGGTGCGGGCGGTAATTACGGGGGCGGATATTGATCCGTCAAGGTGCAATATTCTGGTTGCACACCAGTTTGTGACGGGCAGAAGCGGGGATCCGGATCTGGGCGGATCAGAAAGCCTGGGGACGCAGAGTGTGGGGCTGGTGGAAAAGATCGGATATGACTGTTTTGATGGATTTGATTATGTGGCACTGGGACATATCCATTCGCCGCAGCAAGTGGGACGGGAAACCATCCGGTATAGCGGGTCGCCGCTGAAATATTCGCTTCGTGAAGTGCATAATGAAAAATCGGTGCCACTGGTTACGGTGCATGGAAATAAGGAGATCGAAATTTCCCTGATTCCGATCAGGCCGCTTCGAAACCTGTGGCATATCAAGGGAAGGCATAAGGAGCTGCTGGATCAGCGGCGGATCAAAGAAGTGTATCCGGAGCTGAAGGAGCAGGATTTTGTTTATGCAACACTTACGGATGATGATTTTTTACCGGATGCGATGGCCATATTCCAGCAGGTGTATCCGAATACGGTGAAGATCGATTATGATAACGCGTACACCAGGGAAGTGGAGCAGGTGGATATTTCCAGGATTGCGGAGAACCGTTCCGTTGAGGATCTGATCCGGGATTTTTACAGACAAATGTATCAATGCGAGATCAGTCCGGAAGAGATGAAGATTATGCGGTCCGTGGCGAAAAAGGCGGAGGTGTTGCATGAAGCCGATTAGATTGATCATGAGTGCATTTGGCCCTTATGCAGGTGAAATGCCGCCGATTGAATTTTCTGAGTTTGAGGATCAGGGGCTGTTTCTGATCGCCGGAGATACCGGTGCGGGGAAGACGACGATTTTCGATGCGATCTGCTTTGCACTGTACGGGACGACCAGCGGGACATATCGTGATACGAAAAACCTGCGGAGCGAATATGCTGCGGAATCTGCGGAAAGCTTTGTGGATTTTTATTTTTCCCATCAGGGAAAGCAGTATCGGATCAAGCGGTATCCGGAATATGAACGGCAGAAAAAAAAGGGGAGCGGCGTCATTCTGCAAAAAGCGCAAGCAAGGCTGTACTGCGAAGACGTGGTATTGGAAGAACAGCTGACGCGGGTCAACCAGGCTGTCGTGGAACTGCTCCACATAAATGAAGAACAATTCAAGCAGATCGCGATGATTGCCCAAGGAGAATTCTGGTCTCTTCTGAACGCGAAAACGAATGACCGGACGGAGATTCTCCGTTCCATCTTTCGTACAGATGGCTTTAAGAAGATGGAATTCCAGCTGAAAACACTTAAGGATGAAAGCAACGGAAAGAAAATCGAAAACGAAAAAAGCGTCGTCCAGTATTTTGGAGATGTCCTGGTGGATGCGGGTGAGGCAGGGGAGCAAGGGGATGAGACAGGGAATCCGGCAGCGGGCCAGGAAGATGGGGCAGAAAGTCTGGCAGGGGATGGGGCAGCCCTCCTTGCGGTGCGTCTGCGTGATATGCAAAAAAAGGCGCAGACGTCAGGGAGCGCATGGAATATCGAGGAGATGCTAGAGATTCTGGATGCGTTGATTGCGTTGGACAAACAGCGGCAAACGTCCGTGATACAAGCGCAGAAAATTGCAGAAGAAGCGGAACAAAAATGCAAGACAGAATTTGATACCGCACAGGAAAATAACCGGATTCTGAGCCGTCTTCAGACACTGCAATCCGAGGCGGAACAGCTTTTGGAACAGGAGCTGGAAATGAAAGCGCTGGAAACAAGGCTGGAGAGGCAGAAGGAGGCATCACATACGGTCTATCCTGTTTTCAGGGAATGGGAAGAGAAGAGGCAGGCTGCCTTGAATGTCCAGGCACAGATTGACGGAAAGAAAGAGGAACTGGAGCAGGCGCTTGTCCGGGCGGAACACGCTGCAAAAGAACTGGAAGAGGCGAAGAAAGGCGAGACAGAAGCAGAGGCACTGCAAAGAAGCATGACGCAGATCGAAGAAGAGATGCCCGGATATCAGCAGCGGGACAATCTCACCAGAGAATGCAGAAGGCTTGAGGAAGAAGCGCGCCATTTGGCGGAAGCGAAGCAGAAGATCCATACGCGGAGGGCGAAGCTTGATGAGGAAATCCGGAAATTAAAGGAAACGATGCAGGAACTGGACGAAGCGCCGCAGCGATTAGCGGAAGCGGATGCAGCCGGTGGCAGATACCAGGATCTTTCAGGCAAGATCCAGAAGATCATCGAAAAGATGGTTCCTGAATGGGAACAAAAGCAGGCGGAACTGGAACAAAAGCAGACAAAGTACCGGGAAGCATCTGCGGCATACGAGCAGGCAAGCAATGCACGCAGGGAAGCAAGGCGGATGCTGGATGACTGCCGTGCAGGGATTCTGGCGAAGGGGCTTTTGGAAGGGCAGAAATGTCCGGTATGCGGGTCTTTGCATCATCCGGAACCGGCGGCGATGCCGGATACAGATCTGAGCGAAGAAGCATACCGGAAATTGGAAGAAGAAGAAAACGCGCTTCAAAAAATAAAGGAAACCAGAACGGGAGAAGCGGAAGCGGCAAAGACAGCAGTGGAGCATTGGGAAGCGCAGCTTCAAAGCAGTATTACGGAATGCCGGGAACATCAGCTGTTTCCAGAATCCGTACTAGGATCCTATGACTGGAAGACTCTGGCAGAAGGGATTTGCGGGATCAAAGAGGCAGGCGTGCTTGTCCGGCAGGAAATAGAAAGGAACTGCAGGAAACAGGAGGCATTGCAGAAAAACTGTAAAGAGCTTTCTGATGTGAATGGCCGGCTGGAAAAAGCGAAGGGTGAAGAATCGAAGCGGATTGATCAGGAAAAAGAGAATCTTGAAACTAAGACAGCAGAAGCAGAGAAGCAGCTGGCAGAGAAGCGGGCAGTGCTGG
>CADBTO010000017.1 GCA_902797565.1 uncultured Lachnospiraceae bacterium | reverse complement strand
TAATGATCGGGGAAATATAGAGAAGGAACCTCTCCCGCGCCTCTTCCTCCAGGAATTACGCCCATGCCACGCAAAACGATCCCTCTCACGCCCCCTGCAGCAGCAGCACCGCATAATACACCACCGGTGCTGTCATAATCACGGAATCAAAACGATCCATAATCCCGCCGTGGCCAGGGATCAGATCCCCGTAATCTTTGATATCATAATTCCGTTTGATCGCTGAAGCGGCCAGATCCCCGATCATCGAAACCACACCGCAGACAATGCCGAAAAACGCCAGCAGCAGCATC
Source organism: uncultured Lachnospiraceae bacterium (assembly GCA_902797565.1). Taxonomy (GTDB): domain Bacteria; phylum Bacillota; class Clostridia; order Lachnospirales; family Lachnospiraceae; genus Weimeria. The sequence continues at coordinate 23,614 of CADBTO010000017.1, read as the reverse complement.
CGCCCCGGCCCGGCTTCCAAAGAAAGCCCCATCGGCTTCTGGAACAGGAAGCCATACAAAAGCACAAGCAGGAACACCCCGACCAGCCCGCCAATCCCCCCTTCCACTGTCTTCTTCGGACTGAGGATCGGCGCCATCTTCCTGGTTCCCAGCAGCCTCCCTGCGCAATAAGCGAATGTATCACAGCCCCAGGAGCATAGGAAGATCAGCCACACGAAGAAGCGTCCTCCCTGCACCGTGTCCCGCAGCAAAAAGATAAACGAAATCAGAAGCGGGATATAGACCACGCCAAAAAAAGCCCCAAGAATATCCTTGATGTGGTACTTCGGATACGCAAATACATAGACACCCAAAAGGACGATCAATAACCCGATCAGCACCAGCACCGTACCGGATCCCAAGAACTGGGAGAAACAGCGGGTTGCAAGATCCAGATAATACAAAACCGCCGCTCCATACCCAATGAATGCTGGTGCAGACGACTGTATCCCAAACACCCGGTACAGTTCATACATCCCGATTAACGAAATGCCCATGCAGGTAACAAGCAACACCCAGCCACCCTGAAAAATAAAGAACAACGCCAGGATGACCAGGACAATGCCACTGCCTAATCTTTGTAAAAACATCGTTTCAACTTCCTCATATCATAAAGCCCTGTCCTCAGAGTTTTCCATAACGCCGCTCCCGGTTCGCATAGGCTTCCAGCGCCTTGTCAAATTCTGCCTCATCAAACGCAGGCCAGGGCACGTCTGTAAAATACAATTCCGCATATGCCATCTGCCACAGGAAATAATTCGACAGCCGCTGCTCCCCGCTCGTCCGGATCAAAAGATCCGGATCCGGAATCCCGGCCGTATCAAGATAAGAAGAAAAAACGGCTTCTGAAATCCCTTCCAGATCAAGCTTTCCGTCCCGCACGTCCCCGGACAGGCGCCGGATCCCCCGGAGCATCTCGTCGCGGCTTCCATAATTGATGCAGATCAGAAGCGTCAGCCCGGTATTCCCCGCCGTCGTATCCTCCAGGTCTGCTCCGGCACGCTGCAGCCCATCCGGCAGGCCGGCCTTATCTCCAATGATCTTCGCCCGCATATTGTTTTCCATAGCAAGGCGCTTGCAGATCCCCATATACTGCTCCAGCAGCTTCATCAAAGCTGCCACCTCTGCCTTCGGGCGCTTCCAGTTTTCCGTGGAAAACGCATAGAGACTCAGATATCTGACCCCGCGCCGGTCCGCATGACGGCAGATCGGTTCCACCCGCTTTGCTCCCATCATATGGCCATAGGTTCTTGGCTTCCCCTGTGAAGCCGCCCACCTGCCATTCCCGTCCAAAATCAATGCCACATGCTGTGGCACCTGCACCCCTGCTTCCATCACAATCTCCCGTCATATAAACGCGAAAAAGGGGATGCCACTCCCCTTTTCCTACCCGGTCCAAACGCACCGCAACCACGGCAAGACGCCGCCTTGTCACGCAGTCACGTCAAACCGTCATAATTTCTTTTGTCTTCTCATCAGCTGCTTCGTCCACTTTTTTAATAAAGGAATCCGTCAGCTTCTGGATCTCGTCTTCCAGATCCTTCACCTGGTCTTCGGAAACATCCTCGCCTTTCCCGATCTTCTTGATGGCATCATTCGCATCCCGGCGGATATTCCGGATCGCCACCTTCGCCCCTTCTCCCTTTTTCTTCACTTCCTTGGCAAGCTCTTTCCGCCTGTCCTCTGTGAGTTCCGGAAATGTCAGGCGGATCATCTTCCCGTCATTCGTGGGATTGATGCCGATATCTGAAGTCAGGATCGCCTTTTCAATCTCCTTTACCATCTTCGCTTCCCAGGGCTGGATCACGATCATCCGCGCTTCCGGCACAGAAACGTTCGCCACTTGGGAAATCGGCGTAGGCGCACCATAATAATCCACCCGCAGGTGATCCAGGATATGAGGATTTGCCCGCCCTGCGCGGATCTTCGTAAATTCATCCCCCAGGCTGTGCATGGTCTTTTGCATTTTCTCTTCAAATGATTTCAAACGCTCGTCCATATCTTCCTCCGTATTGTTATTCCGCATCTACCCGTGTCCCGATCGCTTCCCCACTCGCTGCGCGAATGATCGCACGATCCTCTGACAGCGGGAACACCACCAGCGGCATCCGGTTTTCCAGGCACATAATCGTTGCCGAAAGATCCATCACCTGCAATTTCCTGTCCAGCACCTCTGACAGGCTGATCGACGGGAACTTCTTTGCCTCCGGATGGATTTTCGGATCCTGGTCATATACGCCATCCACAGCTTTTGCCAGCAGGATCGCATCCGCCTCAATCTCAATCGCCCGGAGTGCAGTCGCCGTATCTGTAGAAAAATACGGATGCCCGGTTCCTCCTGCGAAGAATACGACCATGCCCTTGGAAAAATACTTGTTTGCACGGTCTTTGGAATACAGCTTCGTCATATTCCCGCATTCAAACGGCGTCAGGATATTCGTCATCATCCCCTGGCTCCGAAAGATTTCTGATACATAAATGCAGTTCATGACCGTGGCAAGCATCCCGATGGAATCCGCTTTCGTCCGGTCGATCTTCTCACTGTCCCTGCCCCGCCAGAAATTCCCGCCGCCAATGACAATCCCGACCTGCAGCCCTTTATCCAGAAGTTCCTTCACCTCGCCTGCCACCATCAGGCAGACCTGTTCATCAAACCCTGTCTTTTTCTCTCCCGCCAGCGCCTCGCCGCTGAGTTTTAATAATATCCGCTTCATGATCTGAAGAACTCCTTTGATCAATTATTGAAAACCGTCGAAATGTCGACGTCCGCATAAGACTGCTTGCAGAAGCCCTCAATGACAGCGCCATTGTTGATCTGGACAGAGCGGGAAACAATGTTGCCCATGACCACGGCTGATGTATCAACCACCACAGGCCCCTGCACATCAATATCTCCCTTCACAGCCCCGGCAATCACAGCGCTCGAAGCGGCAATATTGCCCACAACCACCGAACCAACACCAATCTTTACCGTCCCGCTCGTGGAAATTTCACCGGAAACCTTCGCATTATCCGCATAGAACTCTGCAGACGAACTGTTCCCATTGACCAGCCCCGTCACCGTCAGCTTTCCGTTGCAGCGGACATTCCCGTTAATCGTCCCTTCAACATTGATGGAACCTGCTGAATCCAGATCCCCGGTTACAACCATGCCCGGCGTGATCGTTGCAATCTCGTCTGACACCGGCATACTATGCCCTGCAAGGTTGTCCGCAGAGGTGGAAATTGTTTCCATATTGCCTGTAGACGCAGAAGCCTGCATATGCTGCTGCACTGACGCATTCATTCTGCTCGCCGCAGGAACCGGTGCCGTTGCCGGACGCTCCACAGCCCTGGAATTCATTGCATTCAATACCCCGGCACCAACAGACGACGTGCTGGAAGAATTCTGTGCAAACTGCCTTCCGGCAGGGGCAGGGTCATTGACCTTTTTTGCCACCTGTTCCAGCAATCCGTCGAGTTTGGAAAACTCAGAATCCACATCCATGCCTGTATCGAGTGTATTGATCATATCCGAACCTGAAAAACTGTCATTCCCCTGCTTGCTGTTGCCAGGGATGATTTCATCTACAGCGTCGGTCAGATCATCCTTAAAATCCTTGAAAAAACCCATTATTTACCTCCAAATCGAGCCCGCACCACCCGTCCATCGTTCTCAGACAGTGTGTGCATCACTAACATTACCGCGCACTATCGCTTCAAATGCTGGATCACCCTTGTGTCTTCATCAATCGCAGCCATCTTGATCCCTTCTTTCTGAAGCCGTCTGATCACGATCGGAAGTGCTTCTACGGTACGCTGCTTGTTCCCGGAATCATGCATCAGCACTACGGATGTCTTATATTTCACCACATCGCGCATGATATTCTCAACCACAGTACTTGTCGTGTATGGCGCATTGGTTGCGTCCCCGGAAGCCACATTCCAGTCAAAATATGTAATCCCCTGCTCATCCAGAAAACGGATGAACAAAGACATATCCTGTTTACTGACTGTATTAGAACTCCCGCCCGGAAAGCGGTAAAACACGCTTGCCACACCGGTACTGTCGTATATCAGGTTCATAATACGGTCAAAATCACTGGAAAAAGCATTGAGGGAAGCATAGATCTCCTTGTAATCATGCGTGTAGGAGTGCATGCCGATTGTATGCCCCTCCTGCACAATGCGCTGGTACATCTCGATGGAATGTTCATCTGTATGCCCATTTACAAAAAACGTGGCCTTCACATCATATTGCTTCAGGATATCGAGCACATCATCCGTGAGTTCGCTCGGTCCATCATCAAAGGTAAGGTATGCCACCCTTTCATCGCCTTCCCTGGCTATATTATCCTTGTCTTCTCTCTCAGAATCCGGAATAACCGAATTTTCCAAAAGCTCCTCCGAGTCCTCCTGCAAGCCCTGATCCCCTTTCTGGCCCGCAAGAACCTCTTTCTGCAATTTTGCTTCTTTTAATATCAGAAGCTCCTTGTGCAGTGAATAAATTTCAAAACCGAAAAAAATCCAGGACAGAACAGACAGGATGAACCAGACAACAATCACCCCGACAATAAAACGTTTCATTTTCCTGACCCGGTTCCGCTTTTTCCGTTTTTCCTCCTCAATTTCCGCACGGACATCTTCCAGATTCATGCGATTATACTCCCCTGGGAACCTGTTCCTATATGAATAGGAGGCGGATCACTCCCCCTCCTACTCTCATGTTCCTTACTGCATCTGTTTCGCTACTTCTTCTGCGAAGTTCTCGTTCTTCTTCTCCAGCCCTTCACCGGTTTCAAAACGGATGAACTTCTGGATGGTAATCGTATCCCCTGCAGCCTTCGATACCTGCTCCAGGTACTTCGCCACAGACTGCTTGCCGTCTTCTGCCTTGACATAGACCTGATCCAGCAGACAGATCTCTTTGAGCTGCTTGTTGATGCGGCCCTTGATCATGCCTTCCTTCACTTTGTCCGGCTTCGCTGCCTCTTTCGGATCGTTGTCGATCTGCGCACGCAGGATTTCTTTCTCATGCTCGATGTAATCCGCATCCACGTCTGCATCCGAAATATATTTCGGGTTCAGTGCCGCGATCTGCATCGCGATATTCTTCAGTGCCTCGCGGACCTCATCAGACTGTGATGCGCATGCTGCGGATACCAGTACACCAATACGCCCACCGCCGTGTACATAATCCACAATACAGCCGTTCTCCACAGAAACCTTCTCAAACCGGCGGATCGTCAGGTTCTCCCCGATCACGGCAACCTTGTCCGTCAGCGCATCCTTCACGGTCTTTCCGGAATCCGCTGCCCAGGGTTCTGCCATAAACGCATCCATATCCGCTGCAGTGGTGGACAGTGCCTGCTTCGCAACATCGTGTACGAACGCTTTGAAGTCCTCATTCTTTGCAACAAAGTCCGTCTCGGAATTGACTTCCACGATTGCCGCATTTGTCCCTTCCACAATCACGTCGCAAAGGCCCTCAGCAGCAATCCTGCCAGCCTTCTTTTCTGCCTTCGCCTGCCCGTTCTTGCGCAGGAACTCAGCAGCCTCGTCCATGTTCCCGTTTGTCTCGGTCAATGCCTTCTTGCAGTCCATCATACCTGCGCCGGTCATCTCGCGCAGTTCCTTTACCATACCAGCTGTAATAGCCATTGTTCCTTCAACTCCTATATGAAATCTATCTATTGATCTGTCTTTTTTCGATTCTTTCCTGTTCCGTCTCAGGCAGCCTCTTCCTCACCTGCCATTTCCTCTTCGGAAACGGTTGGCAGATTCTCCTGTCCCTGGTTTGCCTCCACAACGGCATCTGCCATCTTGGAAACGATCAACTTCACCGCACGGATCGCATCGTCATTGCCCGGGATGATATAATCCAACTCATCCGGATCACAGTTCGTGTCCGCAATCCCAATGATGGTCAGGCCCAGGGTCTCTGCTTCCTGGATGCAGATCCGCTCTTTCTTCGGATCCACAACGAAGATCGCATCCGGAAGATGCTTCATCTCCTTGATCCCGCCCAGATTCTTCTGAAGCTTTTCCTGCTCCTTCTTGAGCGCGATGACTTCCTTCTTCGGCAGCACTTCGAAGACGCCGTCCTCTTCCATCTTTTCAATCTTCTTCAGACGCTCGATCCGGCTCTGGATGGTACGGAAGTTTGTCAGCATCCCGCCCAGCCAGCGTTCATTAACATAGAACATCCCGCAACGCTGCGCTTCTGCAGCCACAGTCTCCTGTGCCTGCTTCTTCGTTCCCACGAAAAGCACGGTTCCTCCCTGGGAAACAATGTCAAAAATCGCATTGTACGCATCGTCCACCATGCCGACCGTCTTCTGCAGGTCAATGATGTGGATCCCGTTCCGCTCCGTATAGATATACGGATCCATTTTCGGATTCCACCGACGGGTCTGGTGGCCGAAATGCACGCCTGCTTCCAGAAGCTGCTTCATAGAAATAACGCTCATGTTTTCCTCCTTTGGTTAAACACCTATATGCCTCTCCTTCCAGACGCACCGCCAACCGGCACCCCGCCTGGAATCAGCATATATGAATTTTCTGTAACTGCGTTCTCCTGTTTTCTCTGTGCAATCTATGCGATACAAAGAAAACCGTGTGCCATTATAGCACACGGTATATAAAAAGTCAAACAAATTTTTTCGTCAAAAATCCATCTTTTCTTGTCTAAAACGCCAACAATCCAGATTGGCTCAGCCCCCCGTGAGCGCCCGTGCCACAACCTCATAGCTGCTTCCCTTCCTGATCCGGTGGGAACCGACCTGTATCCTGCGGTCATAACCATTCTCCATCAGGTAGCGGTTAAAATCGTTGGGGTTGTCCACAAGCCCTGCCTTATAGAGGTTCGCTCCGACCGTTTCAGAAGACTCTCCGCCCCGGACCTGGAACGTCACAGAATCTTCATCCTCCTCGCCAGATGCAGAAGAAACATCATCCCTGCCCCGATCCACATCATCCCCGGTTTTTTCTGTCTTCGTGACTGTCGTACCGTCTTCCTGTGTTGTTGTTGTCGTCTTCGTTGTGCCGTTCTTTTTCCTGCTTCCGGTCTTCCCTGAAGAAGAATCCGTATTCTCCGCAGCGTTTGAATCCGGGGCTTTCGTATCGGAAGCTTTCGTATCTGAAGCTTCCGCAGCTTTCGCATCAGAATCCTTCGTATCCGCGGATTTCTCGTCTGAAGCTTTCGTATCAGAATCTTTCGTATCCGCAGCTTTCTCGTCTGAATCTTTCGCATCAGAAGATTTCTCGTCTAACGCCTTCGCATCAGATTTCTCGTCTAACACTTTTTCATCCGCATCCGCTTCATCCGAAGCCTTCTCTTCCTTCTCCGTCCCGGATTCGTCCTTTTCCAAAGACTCTGATTTCTCCGTTCCGGCATCTGCAAGTGTCTGCCCGGTGTTTTCCACCAGACCCAGCTGTTTTGCACGCGTAATGACCTGCTCGTCACTCATCTTCGGCCCGGTAAAAACCATATAAATCGTAAAGAGGAGCGACGTCACAAGAATACCGACTCCCAGCCCTCTCAGATAATACTTCCGTTTCATTCCAATCCACCGTCCCCTTCATCAAAAAGGCCCAGGATCAGACGGATCTCACCCATTCCCCGTCCGGTCGTCTTGGCGATTTCCACCTCTGAATAACCTTCCCGGTGCATCTGGATGATCCGCTGCTTGACATTTTCCGTATCATCACGAGAGGATGCCGCCACCGCGCCGCCACTGGACAAAAATGCCGCCTTCAGCGCATCCTTGGGAGAAGCCGATGCGCTGCGCCCTGCTGCAGCCGGCTGCGCCGCAGGCTGTTCCGGAGCAGCGGCCTCCGGAGCAGCAGGTTCTCCAAGCACCCGCTCGCCGGGCGTATCAGAATGTGCACCTTCTGCCGCTTTGACAGGCGGAAATGCCGCCGCTTCAAACGCCTCCTTGAGCGCATTTCCGCCGCCTCCCGCTTTCTGCCTTGTCCCGGCTGTCTTCGAAGCAGGAGCAGACGCTGCAGCCCGCTTGGAAGCCGCAGACCTTGCAGCTGCCTGCCGCTGCGCCGCAACTGCGGCAGCCCGCTCTGCAGGCGACGGCAAAGCCGCCCTGGATGCCTTTGCAGATGCCGGTGCAGCTTCTGCCTCTCCGGGCGCAGGCCCGGAAACGGCCGGCTCTGCCTCCGGAACTGAAGACACCTCTGTTTCCGGGGCTTCCGCTGCCTGCTGGCTTTTTGTCCGCAATGCGTCCAGCGCAGACATCGGTGCCCCCGGTTTCGCGCCGGTTCCGCCCGTCCCTACTGCCGGCGCAGGAGCAGGCCGCATCGCCGCAGTCTGCGCGCTGGCCTCAACTGCCCGCCTTGCCCCGGAAGGCAGATTCCCCTGGGCAGAAGGAGCCGGATGCGGCGCTGAAGCAGGTGCCGCAGCCGGACCGGCCGTTTTTGCCGCAGAATTCCCCGGCTTCACCGTTGTAATCCCGGATACCAGCCTGCGGTCGACTCCGGAACTGTCCTCTGACTTTCTGGAAGCATCCGTTTTGCCTGCGGAATCAGAAGTGCCAGGCGAAGCTGAGGATGCCGCAGCTGCCGCTGGTGATGGAACAGGCTCCGCCGTCCGGGCCGCCACTGGTGATGGCACAGGCTCCGCCGTCCGAACCGCCGCTCCCGAAGCCCCGGAAGCAGCTGCCGAAGGTGACACCGCCGCCCCTGAAAATGCAGGTGCCGCAGATGATGCACCCGTTCCTGAAAAAGCAGACCCTCCTGCCGATACACCGCCGCCAACCATCGCTGCACGGCGCGCAGGATTCTTCAGTGCTTCCTCCCGCCGCAGCACTTCATCATTCAGGGCACGCAAATGCGATTCGATCCCCTGCATGACCTTCGTCTGCTCCGTGATCTTCTCTTCTTTTTCGTTCAGCATATTATAGATGAACATCACCTCGTCATGCCGTTTCTTCATATCCGACATCACGGTATCCGAATATTCACCCATTGAAAGGATCCGGTTATTTGTCTCCCGATCCGTATGCCGCTCCAATTCCTCAATGGCACTGTCCAGCTTCCGCTGGATCTCCGTGGACACCCGCTCGTCTGCGCCTTCCAGCTGCTGGTCCACCAGGATCTTGACTTCTTTCTCACTGGTTCTTCGTATTTCTTCAATATCAGAATCAGAAAGCTTCTCTGAAACCAAAAAGCTGCCACCAAAAATCGCGGCTCCTACCACAAGTAAGCCTATTGAAAGTGGTTCCATCTCTTTTCCTCAAATCTTCAAATCAAACCTGGGGGACATATCCTTCAGCAGCACCCGGCCATCCGGGCTTTTCTGCGTCTGGTCCTCCTTCTTCTTTTTCTGCCGCTTCTTCCCTGTACCGCCGCCATTGCCCTTCTGATCCGGATCCAGTTTCTTATCCCGGTCACTTTCCTGGGCGCTATGCACCACCTGGGTGCTTTCCTGCGCTTCTTTTGTCCCCTGCATCGCAATATGGTCCTGGGCATGCAGGTTCGCTTCATTTGTCCTGGATCCAGGCAATTCATGGGTATTCTGGATCATCCCGTTCAAAACTAAAGGTCTTACAGACATAACGGCAGCCTCCATTTGGAATCTGCCATTCCAAAAGCCAGCCTTCACCGGATTCTGGAACAGCAAACCTATTTCTTAAAGATTCGAAACCTTGATCTCCGAATCCCGCTTTTCAAATACACAGTAGGATCGTTTCTCTTTGGTCGTCATCGACTGGTCCGAAATCACCACAGTCACGCTGGGATAAATATCCCGCTTTATAACCACTTTGCTATGCTGGCTCATCAAAAGTTCCTGGTGCAGGCTGTTGTACTCCAGCCGGCACTCTTCCAGATCCTTCTTCGAAGCAGACAGCTCCTTTAAGACCTGTGTCAAGTATCCTTCATTCTTTTCATCCAGCTTTTTGCCGCTGTTGATATATTCATTATAAGTCCGAACCACCGGTTCCAGCTTGTCAACCCGCATCGAAAGGTTCTTGATCAGCTTCTGCAGCTGCCCGAAGCGCTCCTTCTTTTCCGGTGCCATCCCCACCTCAAGACGGGTGACAGCCCCCATCGAGGAGCCAATCGTCATTGCCTCCACTTTCCCGCCGGCACAGACAATCCCTCCGGCAATGAACCCCTTCTTCTGCATCACGATGACATCTTCGCTCGCGCGGACATCACTGTAGATGATCGAACCCGTTTCCACATAACCGCCGGATACCACTTTGGCATTCTCGATAAACGCGGACATCACATTGCCCTTCGCCTCCAAAACACCCTTATGCATCCCATGGACGCCGCGCTTGATGATAATCTGGCCGCCGGAACGCACCATGGCATCCTCCACCACGCCGTCAATGACCACATCACCCTTCGCAATCACCGTGAAGCCGCCCCGGACTGACCCATGGATATGGATGCCGCCTTCGTATTTGATATTCCCGGTGGAATTGTCCACGTCCCCCTGGACTTCAAACACGTCTGAAACGAACACCTGCCCGTCGATCAGGGATACATGGCCCGTCACCGCGGAATATAATTCCGTCCGGTCATCCGAAAGATACATGTTCTTGCCGAATTCGAGCTTCTTCATCTTGACGCGAAGCAGCGGCATATCTTTCCCGAAGACATCCTTCCCGGCCTTCCCGGGATCTGCGGGCGTCAGCTTTGCAATCAACTGGTCTTTTGCCACCGGGTTGATCGTTGAAAGTTCCTTGAAATCCACAGAACCATCTTCGTTATGCTTCGGCCGCAGGGACGGATTCGTATTGAACATATATTCGATCTTGCCGTCATGCCCCATGATCGTCGGCTCGCCCTTGGCAAAAATATAGGGCTGGTTGTATTCCCGCTCTTCCAGGTATCGCATGATCTCATCCTGGTTGATTCCGAACACGATGCCTTTCTTTTTGAGTTCCTCCAGGATATCCTTCGCGTTGAGCAGCCTGCCGTTTACGGAAGGAGGCATAAAGGTACAGGTCACCTTCATGCGGTCCAGAGAAATTTTGATCGTCATGCTCTCCGGGAAATCATAACCCTTGTACGGACCCATAAACATTTCCGCAGGCTCACCGGACACAAGTTTTTCCCGAAGCCCCGCCATATCATCCGTATGGATCTCGTGCTTGTTCAGATACTCAATGATATCCGAATAATCCATAGGCTTCCCGCCCTCTGCGGGCGGATGGAAGTGGCAAATTGCAAAGCCGCCTTTTATTTCAATCTGTATATAGCCGTTTTTCTGCCCCATAGCGCAAACTCCTAAAAAATCCCCAAACCACCTGATCGATCAGGATTACGATACCACCAGCACATCCATGTACTCTCCCATATTCTTCCGCATCTTCAAAAGCGCCTTTGTATGGAGCTGGGATACCCGTGATTCCGAAACAGAAAGCACCAGGGAAATCTCTTTCAGCGTCATATCTTCATAATAATACATCAGGACCACTTTTTTTTCTTTTTCCGTCAGAATATCAAGTGCCTCATCCAGTTTCTGTTTCAGCTCTTCCGCCGCCACACTTTCTTCCGGCTGGATGAAATGGGAATTGGTCCGGGTCTCCATCGCAGGTTCATTCCCACCGGCATCCATGAACTCATTCAAAGACACCAGGTTCGTGATCTTCAGCTGTCCCTGCCATTCCAACAGTTCCCGTTCTGTAATCCCCAACTCCTCGCATATCTGCGCATCGGTCGCACTCTTGCCGGTACGGTCTTCGATCTCCCGTGTAGCCTCCTCGATCATCCGCTGCCGCTTGCGGACCGTCCGTGGAATCCAATCCATTTTCCGAATCTGGTCCAGAATCGCACCCTTGATCCGAAGGGAAGCATAGGTTTCGAACTTCACGTCCTTTGTGATATCAAACTTGTCGATGGCATCAATGAGCCCGAATACCCCATAGCCGCAGAGATCATCATACTCCACATTGTTTCCGAGGTACATACACATCTTCCCCGCCACAAGTTTCACCAGTGAAGCATACTCCAGTATGATCTGCTCCCGGAGCGCCGGAGAAGGATTTTCCCGATAGCCCTTCCACAGAGCTTCCTTTTCTTCGCTGCCCATTCTTCCTATTCATCTTCTTTCTCTGAATTACCCTGCTCGTCTTCTCCCAGCTCAGAATCACCCGCTTCACCTTCCAAAGCGCCTTCTTCACCTTCCAGAAGCTCCCCTTCTCCTTCTTCTCCTTCCATCACCTCTTCCGGTTTGGGATTGAACTCCACATCCAGAAGGATCTTTACTGCTGTACCAATTACACCAAACACCAGTACAGCAATCAGGAACCGGAAAAAGAAAACAGAAAACTCCACTCCCTGGAGGACTGTCAGCACGCATGCTACCAGCGCGCCCAGCAGCGTAATCAGGATCGGAACCTGTTTTGTATTCATAAAACCTCAGATTTTGTAGGTGTCCCTGCCTACAGCTTTTATCAGGAATTCACCGTTTGCACTGTAAATCTCCACCGTGCGGCCAAAATTCTTCCCCGTATCCGAACTGATCAGCGGAATACCCAGCTCCCTGAGCTTCTTCTTGCTCGCCTCCGCATTCCTTTGGCCCACATTGATGGCATTGGATCCACCCAGGTCAAACATCTTCGCCCCGCCGGCAATCTTTGCCTTCATCCTGGACTTGGACGCCCCCATCCGGATCATATCTTCCACCAATTTTGTGATCCCGGTGTCCGCAAATTTCGCGATATTCGAATGATTCCTGATCGCCGTGCTGTCAGGAAGCATAATATGCGCCAGACCCGTCACTTTTGTAATTGGATCGTAGATGGCAATGCCAATACAGGAGCCAAGCCCGATTGTCGTCAGGTTATCCGGAGCCTTGCATACCTTCAGGTCAGCCATCCCGACCTTTATCATTTTTCCTGCCAAATCAGAGCCTCCTTAATCCATCGGGAGTCCAAGAGCCCTCAAAATCTTCTCATAGGAATCGCCTTCCGGCATCAGGATATAATATCCATTGATCCCCAGTTCATCACTCATCTCCGTTTCGATCAACAGGGCATTATCCCCGACCATCCCGAATTCAATCGCAGGAACCGAAAGGATGGACGCAGCCATATCAATCGCCACATAAGGCACAGTCGGCAGGATCGTCAGGTTTGTCATGCCTGCAAGTGCAGACAGATACGCACCGGCGATGATATTCCCGATCTCCTTGATTGCGGAAAGATCCATATCATTGAACTCTTCATTATAATCCGGATCCCGCATCATCAGCTGGTTCACAAGATGGTGCGCACTCGGCAGGTCCATCAGGAACATCATACTGCCATCCACATCACCTTCCACACCCAGCATAATCCCAACGATAATGGAATCCTCCGCCCCGATCGCGGTTCCAATCCGCTCCACCGGCATAAATTCCACACGGGGCACCCCCATATTCACCCGAAGGTTCAGCATATTGGCGATCGCCGTCGTCGCATTCCCCGCACCGACATTCCCGATCTCCCGCAGTACATCCGGATACAGCTGGTTGATTTCTTCCAGTGTTTTAGACATAATAACCCTTCCCCCTTTTGGAGATTATCCCGACCATCCCTTAAAAGGTGTCGATACTATCTACAATCGCATTGATCTCAAAGATCGAAATCAATTCGTCGCCGTTTTTCCCGATCCCGTTGATGAACATATGATCGCTCTTCTTGCTGTCATTCACGGAACGGTCAATCTCGGACTCACCCAGCGCAATCACCTCGTTCACAGAATCCACGATCATACCTACCAGCCCCTGTTCTTCCATTTTCGCAATGATAATCCGGGTCGCATGGGTAAACTCGTCGTCTTCCAGACCCATCTTTCGCCGGATGCTCATAACCGGAACAACCTCGCCGCGCAGGTTGATTACCCCCCGGTAATGATAGGGTGCTTTCGGCACGCGCGTAATCTTCTGCATCCGTACAATATTGTCCACAAGGGAAATGTCCATGCCGTAGCGCTCACCGCCGATCCGGACTACAATGTACTGCTTCTTCTCTTCATCGGCTCCGTCCAGCTCATGCCTGCCAGCTGCATCCACTTTGCCTACTGCATTACCTGTATCTGCCACGTCTTCCACCTCCCTCTTACATTAGTGCATTTGTTTCCAGGATCAGCGCCACCTCGCCATCGCCGAGGATCGTCGCGCCGCTGATCAGCTTGTTGTTTTCCAGAACCTTGCCCATGGATTTGATAACGATTTCCTGCTGCCCGATCAGATTGTCCACCACAAGCGCTGCATATTTGTCGCCCCGCTTCGTGATGACCACAGTCAGGCTGGTCGGTTCCTCATCCTTCGGCGGCAGATCAAGAAGTTCATCCAGACGGATCATCGGGATAACCAGCCCGCGCAGATGGATCACCTCTTTCGCCTGAACATACTTGATATCTGAAATCGCGATATTTTCAATGGTCATGATGCTCGCCAGCGCGATCGCATATTTCTCATCCCGCACTTCCACCATCAGTGCCTGGATAATTGCAAGCGTCAGCGGAAGGCGCACGATAAACGTGGACCCCTGTCCCAGCGTGCTCTTGACTTCCACATCCCCGCCCAAGGCTTCGATATTGGACTTTACGACGTCCAGACCCACGCCCCGGCCGGAAATATCCGTAATCTTCTTTGCCATCGAAAAGCTGGGCATGAACAGAAGGTCGATGATCTCTTTCTGGGTCGCCATTTCCGCTTCTTCTTCGGACATGACGCCGCGCTCGATCGCCTTGTTCTTAACCGCTTCGGTATTGATTCCGCCGCCATCGTCCCCAACCTGGATGATGACGTTGTTCCCTTCCTGGAACGCGTTCAGGAAAATCGTCCCTTTCTCCGGCTTTCCTGCACGTTTCCGATCCTCCGGAGATTCGATCCCGTGGTCTGCAGAGTTCCGCAGCAAGTGCTGCAGCGGATCCCCGATCTGGTCCACCACGGTACGGTCCAGCTCTGTCTCCTCACCGGTCATGACCAGGTCCATCGGCTTGCCCAGCTTCCGGGACAGGTCACGGATCATACGCGGGAATTTGTTGACGGTACTCTCAATCGGCACCATTCGGACTTTCATGACCGACTCATGCAGGTTTGTTGTCACACGCTCCAGATATTCGATCTGGTCATGGAAGCCCTGGGAATCATACTTCCCGTCTTCAGAAGAACTGATCGAAGCCAGGGAGTTTTTCGCAATAATCAGCTCGGACACCAGGTTCATCAGAGAGTCCAGCTTCTCAATATCCACACGGACCGTCCGGGATGTCACCGGCTTGTTCGCAGGCTTTCCGCCGCCAGCCGCTTTCTTCGCCGCAGGTGCTGCCGCTTTCTTTTCCGCAGGTGCCGCAGGCGCGGGCGCTGCAGGTGCAGGCGCCGCCGCAGGCGCAGGTGCCGCCGCAGGCGCTTCTGCCGCAGGCGCTGCCTCTGCCGGCTTCGCGTCTTTGGAAAGCATATCCTTGGACAATTCGCCCAACTCCACCTTTTCGATCTCAGAAACCGCAGTGATGGCAGACCTCATCGCCTCCACATCCGCATTGCCTTCCAGGGCGATCAGGATCGAGAACGTCAGGTCGAATTTCTCATCCTCAATATCCTGGTTGCTGGGATTGTATGCAAGGATATCCCCGAAATCATCCACCGCCTTAAACACCAGGAACGCACGCGCCGCCTTGAGCAGGCATTCCTTCTGGATATGGACCGTCGCGCCATAGACGCGGGTCCCGCCATCGATCATTTCCTGTGCCTTGAGCCGCTCATCTTCATCAAGCTTCATGTGCTTGTATTCTTCCTGCCCGCCCGCAGCGTCCCCGCCAGCCGCAGGCGCTGCAGCTGCCCCGCCGCCCGCTGCGGGAGCCGCCGCAGGTGCCGCTGCCGGCGCACCGGCGCCGCCGGAAAGATAACGGTTCAATTTATCGATCAGGACCTGATTGTCCTCTGTCCCCTCATCGGATGTATTCTTTACATTATCCAGGTATTCCTCAATCGCGCTCAAGCAGTCAAAGAGAATGTCAATCAGTTCGGAATTGACCGTCACCGTATCTTCACGAACCTTCTGGAACACGTTCTCCATATCATGGGTCAGGTGCTGCATACGCTTGAATCCCATCGTCCCAGCCATCCCCTTCAGGGAGTGCGCCGCACGGAAGATCTCATTGACTGTATCCTTGTTGTCCGGCTCACTCTCCAAAGCCATGATATTGTCGGACAATTCCTGAATGTGTTCACTTGTTTCATCGATGAAAATATCGAGATACTGGCTTACATCCATGTTTTACCTCCTTATACCCCCAGTTCTTTCTTGATGGAATTTGCGATCTGTGTGAGGGGTACCACCTCATCAGTCACCCCGTTTACAGCAACGGCCTTCGGCATCCCGTAAACAACTGAAGAAGCCTCGTCCTGCGAAATGGTGTAAACCTTCTTGACCTTTCCAAGATCCCGGATCCCCCTGCAGCCGTCCGAACCCATCCCGGTCATGACGGTGCACAGGATATACTCCGTCGAGATGTTCTGTAAAGAATCATACATGACGTCCGCACACGGACGCAGGTTGTTCACAGGGGGCGCATCATATACATGGAAGCAGAGCGTCCCCCGTCCTTTTTCCACCACCTTTGTATGCCTGCCGCCGGGCGCAATGTAGATCCAGTCCTTCTTCAGGATCTCCCCGTCCTCTGCCTCTTTCACATTGACACGTGCGGCCCCGTTGATCCGCTCAGCCAGAGAAGCAGTAAAACCTTTCGGCATATGCTGCACGATCACGCCCGGCACCCCCAGCCTGCCAGGCAGCATGGGAATCATCGTATGGAGCGCCTGGGGCCCCCCGGTGGAGCAGGCAATCGCGAGCAGCCCGTATTTCCCCCGGTAGTTCTTGTTCCCCTTCACCACGCCTGCACTGCCGCCAGCGGAAACCGGCGCAGAAGCTGCCGCCAGAGGACGTCTGGCTGCAAGCGGCCTCGCTGCCGGAGCAGCTGCAGCGCCCGTCACCGGACGCGCCGGACGCACCGGGGCAGAAGATACGCGCCGCACCCCGCCCTTCATTCCAACCGCTGCCGCCAGCGCGTCCTGAAGGTTCTGTGAGAACGGCCCTTTCTCAGAAGGCGCAATCCTCGGCGGCCGGATCACGACTTTCACGGCGCCCAGTCCCAGTGCCTGGCGGGTGGTCTCCCGGTCTTCACGGATCGTGGAAGAGATTGCCACAACCGGGATCGAAATATTTTCCGCCTGCAGCGCTTTGAGCACCTCCAGCCCGGTCATTCGGGGCATGAAAACATTCATGGTCACGGCGTCATACTTGTTTTCCCGGATCATACGCAGGGCAGAATTTCCATCTGCACACACATCTTTCGCAATAAATCCCTGTATTTGGCTTATTATATCACACATGATCTTTCTCATGAGTGCAGAGTCATCCACAACCAAAATATTATACATTTATTCTCACCCCTTCGACCGGTGCAGGATACCATTCAAAAATCCAGAAATACCAAAATACGAGGAAGCCCCACTTTTTTTCGAAAAAGAATCCTCCAGGAGGACTTGGGCCAGATCTGAAAATGCCAGTGCGGCACGGGCACTTGGTGCCGCTTTGCAGAATAACTGCTGCCGCCGGACAGCCTTCTCAAGCGCTGGATCCTCCGGTATCATCCCGATGAAATCCATGCCCGTTCTGAGAAAACGGCTCGCAGCAGAACTGATCCTCTCAAAGACAGCTTCTCCCTCTGCTTTGGAAGATACTTTATTTGCAACCAGGTACAGCCTGGAATCATCCCGGACAAAATTAGGATGCCCCAGGGTTGCCTTCACAAGCGAATAGGCGTCCGAGATCGAAGACGGCTCCGGTGTGGAAACAATCAGGATCTCCGGGCTCGCCGCAACAAAATCAACCACCTGGTGTGATATTCCCGCTCCCGTATCTACAATCAGGATATCACACAGGCCATTGAGCCTCCGGATGGAACGGATCAGAAAATGCAGCTGCAGCGGATCCAGGTCATTCAGCCCCAGTATCCCGGATCCTCCGGATATAAACCGGATTCCATATGGGCTTTCCGTAATGACCTCTTCGATATCCAGATTCCCGCTGATCACGTCAAGCAGGCTGTGTTTGGGCGCCTTCCCGAACATAACCTCCACATTCGCAAGCCCGAAATCTGCATCGAAAATAATGACCCTCTTCCCGCGTTTTTCCATCTCCCAGCCCAGGTTCACCGCAAGCGAGGATTTCCCCACACCTCCCTTGCCGCTGGTGACTGTCAGGATCCGGGCACCCGGAACATTATGCTGCATATTCTTCTTTACAACATTCCGAAGCCGAACCGCTTGATCTTTCGCCATACATCATCCTCCCAGAAGCACTCTGACCAGCCTTTGGGAATCCAATGCAGAAAAGTCGTCCGGCACCATCTGCCCGTTCGTGACATAGGAAAGCGGGCTTCCGCTGTACTGCCGGATATTATAGATATTTCCAAAGACCAGGGTTTCATCCAGCTTCGTGAAGATCAGCGAAAATTCGCACAGTTCCCGATAACTGTCCACAATCGCCTTCAGGTCGTCATACTTCGTCGTCGCTGAAAGCACCAGGAACACTTTTTTCGTATACCGCTCAGGCAAAGCCTTGAGCAGCTGGGACAATGCCTCCTTCTGCTCCGCGTTCTTATGCGAAAAACCCACGGTATCCACCAGCACCAGATCGAAACTCCGGAACTTTGCCACAGACTTCCCGATATCCTTCGGCTCGTAGACAATGTCAATCGGCGCCCCAAGGATCTGCGCATATTTGGCGAGCTGGTCGGTTGCCGCAATCCGGTAGGTATCCGCTGTCAAAAACGCCACCTGCTTCCCTTCATTCAGTTTGAAGTGGCTGGCGATCTTTGCAAGGGTCGTCGTCTTCCCCACCCCGGTTGGCCCCACCAAGAAAATCACGGTGGGCTTTTTGCTGCAGTCGATGGTTTCAATCCTGCCGCATTTCAGCACCATCTTCTGGTATACATTCTGGATCAGATAATTCAAGCTGTTTTCCGAAGAGATCAGCTTCCCCAAGTCGTCCAGGATCAGGTTGACATACTTTTCATCCACGCCATGATCCACCAGGGTATTATAAAGGGTCCGGACAAAACCCAGCCGCTCCTCCACACCGCTGCCGGAGAAACTCTCCCCCGCACTGGCCGGCGCGGGAGGCAGGGTATCCACGCCTTTGCTTTCCCGTTTCTGCACTGGCATATCCACCTTTTTTTCTTTCTTGTTCCTGTCTTTGGGCAGCGATGCACCCCGGATGACAGGGGACTGGGATTCGGAATCTTTGGTCTTTGGCACCGGAACAGACTCGCCCCGGCTGACCACTTCTCCCACTTCTTTGAACACGGAACGCAATTCTTCCGGATCCACCTTCTTCACCTCTGCCTTCTTTTCCACATTCCTACGGCTGTTTCGGCTTCTCGAAGTTCTCGCATAATTCGAAGCATTCGAATGTGCCGCTGCCCGCATTTCCTCCTGCCGCAGGAAGGGCGGAATCTCGATTTTTTCATCTGCCGCCACAGAGAATCCATATTCTTCGTTCTTTTTGATCACATTCCGTTTCGGGTCATCCCGCTTCAAGGCAGGCGCCGGATTCGGAAGCGGCGCGAAAGGCGAATTCCCGGAAGGCCCCGACGGGATCCTGGCTGTCGTCCCCCGCTCCTTCTGGGCACTGTGCGCATCCCGCCCCTTCGCTTCCGGCATACCGGAAGCCGGGTCCTCCTGCGCCGCAGAAGGCCGCTGCACCCTTGCATGATCCGGAACCACCGGCTCCGTCCCCCGCTGCACCGATGCACGGGCAGGCTCCAGCCTTGAAAACACAGCCGGTTTCTCTGCCATAGGTTCCGAAGGCACTGGTACTGATGGAGCCGGGAACATTCCCGTCCCGCCCCCCTGGCCCGACTCCGGCACAGACGGCGTCACCGGCAATGCCGGATCTGTCCGCATTCCCATGCCGCCACTGGCAGAACCGGACGGTGTCTGGCTGCGCAGGCCGGCGCCAGGACGCGGCATCAGTTCATCTTCCACCGCACCTGTCACCTCAAACGTACTCTTCTTGAAAATACCAAGCAGCCCATCCGGACGGATCTCCTTGATATTCAGAATGACAACAGAATCTCCCAGATCCGCCTTGGCATTCTCCACAGCCTCTTCTTTCGTTTTCCCTGTATATTTATTGATCGTCATATCTTACGCGGCCACCATTCCGATGGATTGAAGCTCGACATCCGGCTCAACCTCATTAAACGAAACGACCACCAGGTCGTCGAAATATTCCTCTGACAGCTTTTTCAAATACATACGGACAATGGGGGAACAGACCACCACAGGCGTCCGCCCCATCTCCTCCATTTTCCCGATCTCTTCCCGCATCGACTCCATAATCGCACGGATCCGCTCCGGATCGAGCGTGATATACGCCCCCGCCTCGGTCTGCTTGACAGAAGCCATAATCTCCTGTTCCACCTTGGGATCCACGGTGATCACCTGGTTTGCCTCCCCGGAATCAAAATACTTCCTGGAGATGGCACGGCGCAGGCCCTGGCGCACATACTCCGTGAGCACATCCGTATCATGGTTGGTCGATGCATGGTCTGCAAGGATTTCAAAGACAGACAAAAGATCCCGAATCGAAATTCCTTCTGCAAGAAGGTTCTGCAGCACTTTCTGCACATCGCCCAAAGACATCATTGAAGGCGTAAGTTCGTCCACAAGCACTGGATTGGTCTCTTTCAGGTTGTTCACAAGATTCTGGACATCCTGTCTAGTGAGCAGTTCCGCAATATGCGAACGGATCACCTCCGTGAGGTGCGTCGCGATAATCGAAGGCGGATCCACCACCGTGTACCCCAGGCTCTCCGCGCGTTCCCGCTGTCCTTCCGTAATCCAGAGCGCAGGCAGGTGGAACGACGGCTCCTGGGTCGGAATACCCGTAATTTCCTCCTCCACATAGCCCGGATTCATCGCCATATAATGGTCAAACAGGATCTCTCCTTCTGCCACCTGGATGCCTTTGATTTTGATGATGTACTGGTTCGGGTTCAGCTGGATGTTATCACGCAGACGGATAATCGGAACCACTGTACCAAGTTCCAGCGCAATCTGCCGCCGGATCATCACGACGCGGTCCAGAAGATCCCCGCCCTGGTTCACATCTGCCAGCGGAATGATCCCGTATCCGAACTCCAACTCGATCGGATCCACAGAAAGCAGCGAAACCACGTTCTCCGGCCTGCGGATCTCCTCCGCCTCAGTCTCTTCCGCCTCAACTTCCTCCTGAATCTCCTGGGTTCCGATGTCCTTTGAAATCGCATACCCGGCAGCCAGGAACGCCCCGCCATAGGCAAGGAAGAGCGGCAGCGACAGGGGGGTGAACACACCCAGGATACAGATGACTGTCCCGGCAATATAGAGCACCTTGGGCACGCCCAAAAGCTGCTTCATCATAGTTCCAGAGAAATCCGAGTCCTTCGTCCCCTTGGTCACAAGGATACCGGTTGCAAGGGAGATCAGCAGCGAAGGGATGGAACTGGACAGCCCGTCGCCGATGGTCAGAATGCCATACTGGTTCAGTGCTTCCACCGCTTCCATACCCTGGCGCGTCACGCCCATGACGATCCCGCCCACCAGGTTGATCCCCGTAATAATCAGGCCTGCGGTGGCATCCCCCTTCACGTATTTCGTCGCACCATCCATAGAACCAAAGAACGACGATTCCTTCTGGAGCTTGTCCCTCGCTTCCTTTGCCTGTGCCTCGTCCATCGCACCGGAAGAAACATCCGCCTCGATCATCATCTGCTTGCCGGGCATTGCATCCAGCGTAAACCGTGCCGTCACCTCCGATACGCGCTCCGTACCTTTATTGATGACGATAAACTGGATGATGATCAGGACAATGAAGATGATCGCACCAACAATGACGTCACCACCACCCACGAAATTCCCGAATGTGGTGACGACATTGCCAGGGCTTCCTGAATTCAGGATCAACCGAGTCGATGCGACATTTAGTGAAATACGAAAAATCGTTGTAAACAAAAGGAGCGTCGGAAAGAACGACATATCCAGCGGCTCCTGCGCAAACAGGGCATTCAACAAGATGACCAGCCCTACCCCGATATTGAACGCCAGACAGATATCCAGCAGCCAAGAGGGGATCGGGATAATGAAAAAGACGATTGCCGCCAGAATATACGCTGCGACAAAGGCGTCCGTGCGGCGAAAGCCGCTCTGGGTCCTTTCCATTCTTTCCTACCTCCAAATAGACTTAACTGTTACCAAACACTTATGATAGCAGATCTTTGCTCATCTTGCAAGTACCCCTGCAAGAATTTCCGCAACAGCCTGATATAATTCCGGCGGAATCATTTCCCCGATCTCCACGGTCTCATACATGGCACGCGCCAGGGGCTTGTTTTCCACGATGGGGACATTTGCCTCCTGCGCCGCCTCACGGATCCTCCGGGCAATGACTTCCTCCCCTTTTGCCACCACCCAGGGAGCATTCCGCTCTTTCTCATCATATTTGATGGCAACCGCAATATGGGTCGGGTTCGTAATGACCACGTCCGCGTCCGGGACGCTCTTCATCATACGCCTCTGCGACACTTCCCGCATCTTCTGTTTCTGCTTTCCTTTGATCTGCGGATCCCCTTCGCTGTTCTTATACTCGTCTTTGACTTCCTGTTTCGTCATCTTGATGTCGTTCTTGAACTTCCATTTCTGGAACAGAAGATCTGCCACGCCCACGCCCAGATAGACAAAGGCGATCCGAAGCCCGGTGCTGATCACAATATCCCCCACGAGCGCAACACCCTGCGAAAGATCCAGCTGGTACATGACAAACAGGTCTGTCAGATGGTTCTGGATACTGCTGTATGCAACCACAAGGATCAGTACCACTTTGATAATCGAAAGAAAAAGCTGGAACAGGGAGCGGAGCGAAAAGATCCGTTTGAAGCCATTGATCGGACTCATTTTGTCCAGCTTGGGCTGAAGCGGATCCGCCGTCACACGAAACGAAAACTGCAGCCCGGTTCCAAACAAAGCCGCCAGATACCCCAGGACAAAGAACGGCACTGTGATCAAAAACATTTCCACGAAAACATCCCGGAACAGGATCTGGATATCAGAATGGGAAACTCCGCCCCGGTTCGCCCTCAGAAAATCCGGAATCACAGAGCCATATACCCAGTTGAATACGTGGATAAACCGCTCACCCACGCCGCCCACAAAGACCTTGATGACCACGAAGATCACGATCAGCGATACGGCATAGGTCAGCTCCTGGCTCTTTCCCACCTGGCCCTTTTTCCGGGTATCCTCGATTTTTTTCCCGGTTGCCTCTTCCGTCTTGTCCTCTGCGAAAAACTGCAGATGGTACGGCAGAAGCAGGCTCCGGGATTCCATTTGGCCCTGCGTCTTCACGGCATCATCCCCTCTGCGAAATTCCTGAGATTGATCCGCATCTGGCCGGCCACGATGTCCACCACCTGCGGAAACAGGAATACCATCACAAGAATCACGGCAAACCCTGCCATGATCTTCATCTGGACCCCGACCGCGAACATATTCATCTGGGGCGCAACCTTCGCCATAACCCCAAGCACGCAGTTCATCACC
>CADBTO010000016.1 GCA_902797565.1 uncultured Lachnospiraceae bacterium | reverse complement strand
TCTGCAGGCGCCGGTGTGGGTGTCTCCGTGCTTCCGCCTCCGGTATCCCCGACGGTACTTCCGCCTCCGCCAGATCCACCGCCGGAGTTTCCGCCTCCGCCTCCACCAGATCCGGAACCGCTGCCAGCGCTCGCATTTCCGCCTCCGGAAGACCTGCCGCCGCCGGAACTGGAATTTCCGCTTCCTTCTGCAGCATCGCTTCCGCCGCTGCCGTTCTGATTGAATCCGGTATCCGCCTGCGGCTGCTTCGGCTGCTCCGCGGGCTTTTCGTTCCCGCCCTCGTCTGTGCTGCCCTCATCTTCCGCCGGATCCATATCCACATCAATTTCTGTCTCGTCTTCGCCCTCGTCCGGAGCCTCCGGCGCTTCTTCCTCTGTCACGGTCTGCGTCGGCACAGGTGTTTCCTCGACCCGCTCCACCTTTTTCTCGACAATGGTTCCCGTGAAGTCCACCGGATCCATGCCTTCATGCAGCTCTGCCATAAAATTATGCCAGATATGCCCTGGATACGTCCCGCCGGACAGCCCCGCCATTGCCTTTGGCATATCAAAACCCACCCACACGCTGGTGGTATAATAATGTGTATACCCAACAAACCAGCCGTCTTTGTGGTCGTTCGTCGTCCCGGTCTTCCCGGCCGTACTCATATCGCCGAGCCCCAGCCCTTTCGCCGTTCCGCTGATCAACACGCCTTCCATGATGTCCGTCATCTGGTTCGCTGCCGATTCGGTATAAATCTGCTTTTCTGCCTGAGAATTGCGGTACAGTTCGTTATCATTGCTGTCCGTGATCCGAAGCACGCAGGTTGGATCCCGGTATTTGCCGCCGTTTTCGATCGTCGCGAAGCCCTTCGCCATATCAAGCGCCGAGCAGCCACGCGTGAACCCGCCGACGGATGCCGCCATATTCTTTTCATCCTGCGGCTCGATCGCGGAAAACTCCATCTCTTCCACATAACGCATCCCCACCTTCGGGGAGATGTCTTCGTAGATCTGCCATGCCACCGTGTTCTTGGACTGCTCCACAGCCTTCCGCAGGGTGATCGTCCCCGCATAACTCCCGGAAGAGTTCCGCGGCCCGTCCTCGATGGGCTTATCCACCACGAGTGAGTTTGCCGTGTATCCCCGTTCTAATGCTGGCGTATACACAATCAGCGGTTTGATCGAAGACCCCGGCTGGCGGGAGCTCTGGAACGCACGGTTCAGGGTATAACCCTTGCTCTTCTGGCTCCTGCCGCCCACAATCGCTTTCACGCAGCCGTTTTCGTTGTCGATACAGACCGCAGCCCCCTGCAGTGTGTAGATGCCGTCCTCGTTCTTCTCAGTAAACGGTGCCAACCCGTCATTGATGGCCGTCTGCAGCATCTTCTGGATTTTCTTGTCCAGCGTTGTATAAATCCGGTATCCGCCCGTGTACAACTTTGCCCGGCACGCCTCATACTCTAAATCATACTCTTCCTTGTATGCCTTCCGCTTTTTTTCTGAGGCAAATTCCGTCTGGAACCGAAAGCCGTCCATGACCATCAGCGCCCGTGTTGCGCTGTAATATAAGTATGTCTCCAGATAATTGTTGTATACCTGCTTCGGTGCCTCGATCGTCATCTTCTCGCCGAGCGCCGTGATGTATTCCTGATAGGAGATCACGTTGTCCTCGTACATATTCTGCAGGACACGGTTGCGCCGCTTCTTGGAGTTGCCCAGGTGCTTGCGCGGGTCATAACGGTTCGGATTGTTCGTAATCCCGATAATCAGCGCCGTTTCCGATGTGGAGAGTTCCACCGCGTCTTTTCCGAAATAGCCCTGTGCCGCCGCCTGGATTCCATAGTACCCATTCATAAAGTACACATTGTTCAGGTAAAATTCCAGAATCTGCTGCTTCGTGTACTTCTTTTCCAGTTCCAGGGCAATATAGATTTCCTTGACCTTCCGCTGCCAGGTCACTTCCTGTGTCAGGAAGATGTTCTTTGCCAGCTGCTGTGTGATGGTACTACCACCCTGTGTCACTCGATGGTTCTTCAGATAACTCACCGCCGCGCGGATGATCGCCTGGAAATCCACCCCTTTGTGGTCATAAAACTTCTTGTCCTCAATACTGATGACCGCTTCCCTTGCGAGCAGCGGGATTTCATCATATTCCAGATAATAAACGTCCTTGTCTCCCTTGATGACGGATATTTCTTTCCCGTCCACATCATAGGCAATCGATGTCTCCGACCGCCGGAATGTTTCCAGGGAAGATTCCTCCACCAGGGCGATTGCACTTTCATGCATCTCTGTTATAGCCTGGCCCATGCCGGAAAAGTAGAATACCCCGATCCCGGCTGTGATGAGCAGGAGCAAACAAATTGAAATCCGCGAAAAAAACCACAGGAACCCGCGTTTCTTCTTCCGTCTTCGCCGTTTTCTTCTGCCTGTTTCCCGTTCCTTTGTTTCTTCTTCCATAATCAAATCCTAAATAGGTCCTCCAAACTGATCAAAAGGATGTTCTTGATGGTTGCCGCCACCGTGATCGCGTTTTCCGCAAATCCGGCTTTTGAAAAATACATATAAAATGCCGGCCCCCTGTCCTTCATTTTCTTGGTCAGGTCGATCAGGGCTTTCAGCTCCGGCATCCCAATGATCTCATCTCCATAATTGCAGCGGGCATAGACCATCGAGTTCCGCCCCTCTGCCTCGCCCATCGCCACAAAATCAAATCCTTCTGATGTTTTGCTTTCTTCGTCGTTCTCCCACCAGTTCCCAACTTTTTCCACCGTAAACGGCAATGCCTTGCGGTCATTCATCCGCGTAAGGTATGCCCGGCACATCCGTACAAACACAGGCCGCATAAATGCGTCCATCTTCGGACGGATTTTTTCTTCCAGCAGTTTATCTGCCTTCCCCTCATAATACAGGTCAATGTCCGGCGCCACACACTGATACCAGAAGCGGTCGCAGATATTCACAATGGAATACCGCGTCTTCCGCCGGTTCGTCGGCTCTGTCAGCGGATTCTCCTTGGTCACGGTTCCAATGGACATCAGTGTATTTAAGTAGGGCACCACGACGTCCTTTGGCTTCCCGATCTCCTGGGAAATCTCGTTGACCCGGGACTTCCCGCCTGCCAGCGCCATCATCAGGCGGTTGTAATAAGACATTTCCCGAAGCTCGTCCCCGATCCATTTTTCCGGCATCAGCATGGATTCCAGATCCGGGGCCAGGAAAATGCGCTTTACGGCACTCTCCCAGGTATCCTGCGCCTCGATTCGCTTGAGATAATGGGGCACGCCGCCCGTTATCCCGTACAGCTGGCTTGCCTCAAGCGCGGACATCTCCGGATAGAACTGGAACGCGTCATAATAGTCCAGCGGTTTCAGTTCCATCTTCGCCACGGCCGCATCCTTCCACAGGGATTTCTTGCCCAGAATCTCCTTCTCCATATGCAGGTAGGCGCTCTCACACAAGACCAGCTTCACACTTCCATTCTTCCATTTTTCCGAAAAATATGAATGGAGGATCTGCGAGAATGCGTTTCCTGATTTTACAAACGCATGGAATCCCATAATGATGAACACCAGCTTCCCGCCGGATGCCACTTTGCTCACCTGGTCCAGAAGCCCTTCGAGCGTCAGCGGCCTGCCCTCCGCCTTCAGGCCCATTGCTTTGGCAAGCAGCCGCAGCTCTGTCTCCTCTGTGGTCTGGTAAGCATTGAAAAAGATGCTCTGTTTTCCCCGTACAAATTCTTTCAGGAGCGTCCGTTTGCCAATCCCCGACCTTCCGTATAATGCCAAAACGTGAATTTCGTGGCTTTCGTAGAAGGCATCCAGCTCCGCCAGCTCCTTCACTCTCCCTATCATAATACCTGTCCTCCCCGGTTCCACGGCATATTCCCCAATACACCACGCACCACAACGGCGTTTCCGGAACCATACTCCCCAAACAAAATTGTTTCTATCATTGTAACTAAATTCAACTATTTATGCAAGATTTTTTTGGTGACGAATCAGAATTTTCATAGTATAATAAGAGAAACTGCAAATTAACCAATCGTTCTCGAAAAGGAGGTATTCCTATGCCAGGCTTCCGCACACATTATTTCTTTGGACAAAAAGTGGCAGGTGCGATCTCAGACGATACGCTCCGTCCCTTTTTTGGGACATCCGCAGGAAAGTACCCGAAAGCATACAACCTGGGACTGCAGGGTCCGGACATTTTCTTCTATGGCCTGCCTTCCCACTTCCTGCACGGTACCAATATCGGAGTACACATTCACCACGCAGACAGCAATGCCTTTTTTGCCGCGCTGATTGATTCCCGGAACCATCTTTGGAAGCATGACCAGCGACGGATCGCAGAT
>CADBTO010000015.1 GCA_902797565.1 uncultured Lachnospiraceae bacterium | reverse complement strand
TGGGGCAACTGTTTGCTGGGGACTTGAAAATAACTTTACAAGAAAGATATCCGGAAAAAGCACTTATGAGATCGTGTACATAAAAGGGATCGGATCGGGGATCGGATCGTTCATGGTTGCGCTGGCACTTCGCGAGAGTATCCCGGTGCTTTCATATATAGCAATCATCATGATACTTGGGTTTGTTGCATATGGACTCGGCATAGGGACTGTTTTGATCGTCAGGGATACCTTGATACACAGTCATAAACATGCACATACACATCTGATCAGGCATACGCACGATGGCTCTACACATACGCATGCTATTGAGCATTCACATGATCACACATGTGATTCATGAAAGAAAACACAAACATACCAGGAGAAACAGCCCTTCAAACACGGTACGAAAATCTCGGCAGAATGGAAACTTGTCCAGAATCTTTTCAGCAGTCACTGATAGACAAGAATTTGGAATGTGAGGTGCATCCTAAGCGATGACAGAGAATCAAAGGAAATGGATCAGAGCACGGGATGAGTTGGTTCGGGAGATACGAGACCTGGGATTCCCGGAAGAACTGGGACAGCAGATCGCGAAGCAACTCGGAAGTCCGAAGGCCATGAGCAGGATGATGGGATATCTTGTAAATGTAAGGCCGCGAAGTGCAGAACTGATCGTAGATGAGATGCTTGCCATATGCAGCGATATCGAAAAGTGGAGAGATAAGAAAGCCAGCGAGAAGGCTCAGGCGAAATACAACGAACTGCGCTACTATGGATTAAACCCCTATGAATGAAAAGGAGACTATTTTGACCGGGAATATTGAAGTATTTACACAGAACAGCATCCGAATCTGCACCAGGGTTGGGAAGGTCTACATTGATCCCTTCCAGATGAAAGACGAACCGAAGGATGCTGATTTTGTCCTTATCACACATGATCATTATGATCATTTTTCACCGGAGGATATCGAAAGGGTCTGCAAAGCAGATACGGTTCTTGTTGTACCGGAAAAGATGGCAGGCAAGGCGCAGGAAGTATCGCGGATTGTGGGAAAGATCGAGACAGTGAAGCCGGGTGTGTACCGGGAGACTAGCGGTCTTGCGTTCGAGACGGTTCCTGCATATAACATGTTGAAGCCGTTTCATCCGAAAGGAGCCGGGTGGGTTGGCTATATCCTGCGCGTGGATGGTCAGCGGATCTATATCGCCGGGGATACCGATGCCACCAAGGAAGCCAGGAAGGTGAAGTGTGATGTGGCTCTCATACCCATCGGCGGAACCTATACGATGGACGCGAAACAAGCGGCAGAACTGGTAAATGAGATCTGTCCCAGTGTGGCAATCCCGGTTCATTATGGAAATATTGTTGGAAAAATGAGTGACAAAGATACCTTTGCAGAAAACGCAAAGCCTTCGATCAAGGTTGTGTTCAAGATACAATTTTAGGGGGGTGCAATGACAGAAGTGCAAAGAAGAAATATGATTTCTGAATCGAAATGGCAGAATGTACATTGACATTGTTTGGTTGAAGAGCCTGGTATGCCGTTTTCGGTGGCGTTGGGCTGGCGTAATTCGGACACGCGTCCATTCGTTGAAGCGTCTTCGAATATTTCGGGAGCTGGGAGGATGAAAGTATGAGGCGAAGACAATATGGGGACAGGAAAATTGGGGGACTGCAGCTGATCTGGTATGGCTGGCTCACGTTTTTGTGGCTGGGGCTTCTGCTGCTGTGGGTTCCGTGGAACACCGGGGGACGGGGCGTCCTCTTTGCGGAGGCCGCGGAGCAAAAGATTTCCGTGGATTTGATTCATCAAACGGAAGGGTACTCCGCAGTGCTGTATGACAACACGAATGGTTTACCAACCTCAGAGGCAAATGCGATCGCTGAAACCAGCGAAGGGTTTATCTGGATCGGCAGTTACGCGGGGCTGATCCGTTATGACGGCAATACGTTTGAACGGTTGGATTCCACAGGTGGTATTTCCAGTGTGAAATGTCTGTATGTGGATAGCAAGGATCGGCTTTGGATCGGCACCAATGACAACGGGGTTGCGGTTATGGAGCGCGGGAAGATTCGGATGTGGGGCAAGCTCGATGGCATGAAGTCCTCCCATACCCGGGCGATCATAGAGGATCAGGAGGGAATGATCTATGTGGCCACCACCTGCGGAATCGCTACGATTGACACGCAGTATCATCTGCGCATGATGGAAGAGGAAGCGATTAGCGAGGCCAATATGCGGGATCTGCGGATGGGAGCGGATGGGATCATCTATGGTCAGACCAATTTTGGGGATATTCTTCGGATACAGAACGGGAAGCTGCTTCAGTACCATCCGATCTCAGAGAACCCGCTGTGCGGCGCGTCTTTGTTTCCGGATCCCAGTGCTCCGGGCAAGGTGTATTTTGAAGGGACAGATTATAAGTTCTACCATGCTGTGATGTCAGATACCTTGACGGATCTGGAGCCCATAGACATCCAGCCGCTTACGTTCATACAGAAAGTGGAATATATTGACAACAAGCTTTGGATATGCGCTTCAAATGGCATAGGTGTACTGGAGGATGGAAAGTTTCATCTTCTGGAAAACCTGCCTATGACAGACAGCGTGGGCGGGGTGATGGTGGATTATCTGGGAAACCTCTGGTTTACCTCCACGCGGCAGGGGGTGATGAAGATTGTACCAAACCAGTTTGCGGATCTCTTTGGTCGATATCATCTGCCGCCCAGTGTGGTGAATACCACCTGCATGTCTGAGGATCAGCTTTTTGTGGGGACAGATGAGGGACTGCTGGTGTTTGATGAAAAGGGTCCGGTGAAAAGGATGCCCCTGAAAAAAGCGGAGACGGCATCTGGAAAGCCTTTGGGCTCCAAGGATTTGATCAAGCTGCTGAAGGAATGCAGGATTCGTTCGATCATTCTGGACAGTCAGGGACGCGTATGGATTTCCACCTGGCGGATGATCGGACTTTTGTGTTATGATCATGGAAGTGTGGTGGCATACTCGGAGCAGGAAGGGCTGTTATCGTGGAGCCTGCGCGCCGTTGCGGAGCAAGCGGATGGTTCGATGCTGGTGGCGGTTACGGGGGGCTTGAATGTCATTCGGGACGGGCGCGTGGCCGAATCCTACAGTGAGGCGGAGGGGATCTCGAACACAGAAAGCCTCTGCGTTGAGGAAGGATGGAACGGGGATATGCTTCTGGGAAGCAATGGAGACGGGCTGTATATCATCAATGATGTCGGTGTGCGGAATCTGAATGTGGAGGATGGCCTGCCCTCGGATATCGTGATGCGTTTGAAGCGGGATCCCAAAAGGGACTTGATTTGGATGGTCACAAGCAGTGCGATTGCGTATATGACCCCAGATTATCAGGTCACAACAGTCAAAAAATTTCCTTATACCAACAATTTTGATCTTTTTGAAAACAGCAGCGGGGATATGTGGGTGCTCAGCAGCAACGGTATCTATGTGACTTCCACGGAGGAAATGCTGGCGAATCAGGAGATCCGTACGGTGTATTACAGCATTGCAAACGGTCTGCCCTGCATCACCACGGCCAATTCTTACAGTGCGCTCACCCCGGAGGGAGATCTGTATATTGCGGGAGGCACAGGGGTTTGCAAGGTCAATATTGAACAGCCTTTCGAGAATGTGGAGGCGCTGAAAGCGGTGGTGCCCTATGTGGAGGCGGACGATAAACGGATTTACCCGGGACCGGACGGGGGCTTTACGATTCCGGAAGAAACGCAGAAGTTGACGGTGCCGAGTTTCGTGTTCAATTACGCGCTGAGTGATCCTCAGGTGAACTACCAGCTGGAGGGATTGGAAAAACGCAGCATGACCGTCAATCGGAGTGAGATGGTACCCATTGATTATACGAACCTCCGAGGCGGAACCTATTATTATGTGATGAAGCTGAAGGACGCCATGGGAAAGAGCAGCAAAGAGGTATCTGTAAAGATTGTCAAGGAAAAGGCATTTTACGAACAGCTATGGTTTTATCTGATTGTTGGCGTAGTGCTGCTGGTGGTGATTGTGGTGATTGTGCGGTTCTATGTGGGCAGAAAAACCCGTACACTGGAGAAAAAGCAGAAGGAGACCATGGCGCTGGT
>CADBTO010000014.1 GCA_902797565.1 uncultured Lachnospiraceae bacterium | reverse complement strand
TTCCAGTTTTGACGAATCCAGGATGTCGTTGATCAACGAAAGAAGCGTCCGCCAGGCGTTCTTGATATCCGCAGCATAGGCACGGATCTCCTTCTCCCGGCTCTCCCGCAGAATCATCTCATCAAGGCCGAGTACCGCATTGATCGGTGTACGAATCTCATGGGACATATTCGACAGGAACTGGGTCTTCGCCTCGGCAGACTTCTTTGCCACGACCAGCTCTGCCTGGAGCTGTTCCTCCCGCCGAAGTGTTTCTATATATTTCATGACATCATCTGCCATCTGGTCCAGCGCACCATAGAGCAGCCCAATCTCGTCATTCTTGACAATCTCCAGGCTATGGACTTTCGCGAGCGCCTCTTCCTTCCCATTTTCCGGCGCATCCGAAAATTCGGATAATGTACGCGCCATCAGGGAGATTGGATAGGCAATCTGCAGTTTCGAAATTGCCACCGCAAGGACAATGAACGGAATCGAGACATTCAGCATCATCAGGATCATCCGCAGGATGAACGCCACCCCGGCCGCATTCAGGATGAAACGTTTCCGGCGTTCCTGGCGTTCCTGCCTTCTCCGCTCCCGCTCTTCCTCGCCCATGGTCGCGCTTCCCTCTCCAGTCCGCCCGATCCGCAGGCCGGACTTGCCGGAAGATGCACCGGACGTCCCGCTCGAAGCCTCCTCAGCGCCCACAGACTGCGTCTCGTCTGTTTCCCCGGCGTTTCCAGACTGCGTCACGCCTGCCTCCCCAGAGTCTCCAGACTGCGTCTCGTCCGTTTCCCCGGCAGCTCCGTCTCCAGCCTGTGTCCCATCCGTTTCCTCGGCATCTCCAGACTGCGTCTCGTCTGCTTCTCCGACACCCTCAGACTGCGTCCCATCTGTTTCCCCGGCGGCTTCCCCGACGCTTCCAGACTGCGTCCCATCCGTTTCCTCAGTTGACCCGTCCGTCACCTCATCTCGCAATTCATCGTTCTGCGGTCCATCCTTCCAGAGAGCCTCCGCCGCTGTATTCATCACATCGTCTTCTCCCCAGAAGGCCTCCGCAAGCTGTTCCCAGATCGTATTCCTTGTCATATCCCGCATTTCCGCCACAGCATACTGCGCCACATCCGGAATCATCTGCGCAGAAAAGATCGGTGCCGCAACCCCCAGCGCCAGCGCTTCAGAAACAATCAGCATAGAAATTTTCTTTTCCAGCCTGGAGCGCTTCCGCAAATCCAGCATCGCGACCATAAGCGGATCCGTACTATAATAATCGCCCATCGGGAACACCCACCGATAGCGTTCCGGAAGCTTGCGCAGGAACAGGAACAGGATGAACACACACACGAGACTGCTCGGCAGCGCATGCAGGAAGCGCATGATCTCGCCCTGGAATGTCACGTTATTGAGCCCCTTGCCCCGTACCAGCTGCATCAGGATCCCGTTCATATTCCCCAAAACCAGGGACAACGTCCCTGCAAACACCGCGATATGCCGCCAGCTCTTCAGCCCCTTCCCTTTCACGAACATATAGGTGATAACCTCTGCCACCAGATAGACCACCATAATGCTCGCCGTTTCCGGCCGTGTGATCGCCTGAAAGACCAATTCGATGGTAAAGCTGACCATCGCAGGCACAATCCCGAAAAGCCCCGGCACCAGGATCAGCGGCACATGGTGCAGCCGGAACTGGAACTCATAGAAATAAACCGTCCACTCATCCCCAATCAGGCAGAAATAGGTTGACGTGAACAGGATGCCCAGCACCGCTAGAAACACCCTTATAATCCTGCGCCGATCCCGGAGCATAAACCACAGATCCCGCTTCAGCCCTTCCGCACGATAACCTCTCCTCATCACAATCCCCCACACTATATATTGATTCTTCTATCAACCCTCTCGTATGGCTGCTGCACCGTCACTTTCCCGCATCCACACCTACTTGTCATAACTGCCAGCTAATCCGCCGGCCACATTTGCCTGTCAAACCATCTGCCAAATTCACATGCCACACCGACTGCCACCCCCGGCTGCCACACCGACTGCCGAACCCGCATATCACACTGCTGCTTCCCCCCTGCTATACTGACTCCTTCAGAGCACCACATTCAATGCCAGCACCAGCCAGCCCGCCAGGGACAGAAGGATCGAAGCCACACAAAGCAGAATCCCTGCAATCCCCAGGCTCCGTTTTTCATAACGCCGCAGCTGGACCGCACCAAGCGCACACCCTACCCCAGCTGAAAGAACATTCAACCCGGACAGGAATATCATCAGGGACAGCATCCCCAGCACCACGCTTGCCAGCCCGAATCCTTCCCCCTGCAGCTTTCCATTCGGCAGCGGCGGTTCGTTCAGATATTTCGAATAATCTGGATTTTGCATTTGATAAACTCCTCCCTGCGCCTGCCGCGCACCTCAGCCCTGTATCTTCATCAATTCACGGATCGTCCCAAAATACAGGCCCATCAAAAGGAACCAGAGCAGCACGATCAGGAGCAGCAGCAGGGACAGCACAATCCCTGCCGCCGCCGCGCCGCTTCCTTCCATCCCCTTGTCCCGGATGTGCCAGAACCCGAAAATCGTGCCCGCCACCGCAAACACGATCCCAAGCCCCCAAAACAGGAACAGGGACAAATACGCCAGAATCCCGCACAAAAGGCTGATTTTATCCCGCGGACCCTTCCGGAGCACGGCCAGTATTCTGCGGACCGCCGTATTTTCTTTTGTTATTTTGTCCATTCCACGATTTTAGCCTTTCACAAACCAGAAATCAATGTTATCATAGTATAAATTAGAAAGAATTTCAAAAAGACTTCACAAAACCATCACAAAGGAGCAACTATATGGTCATACAACTCAATTCTTCTGTCATTTATTATGAACATTACGGCGAAGGACAGCCTCTGATCCTGCTCCACGGAAACGGCGAAGACCACCAGATCTTCGATCCCCTCGGCGAACAGCTCTCCTCCGGCTTTGAGATCTTCGCCCCGGACTCCAGAGGGCATGGGCTTTCCGCACGCCAGCGGGAATACCACTACCAGGATATGGCAGATGATATCTGCAACCTGATCCTCGCATTAGAAATCAACCACCCGATTGTACTGGGTTTTTCAGACGGCGGGATCACGGCCCTTCTTCTTGCGATCGGGCACCAGGACCTGCTGTCCGGCATCATCATCTGCGGTGCAAACACAAACCCCAAAGGACTGACCTTCCTGTCCCGCCAGAAGATCAAAAACGCATACAAGAAATCCAAAGACCCCCTGCTCCAAATGATGCTCCAGGAGCCCGATATCACAGAAGCACAGCTGGAAACCATAAAGATCCCCACCCTGGTGTTTGCAGGAGAAAAAGATATTGTCAAAAAAACAGACACCGAGAAGATCGCAAGCCACATTCCCGGTGCCAAATTGCAAATTCTCCCCGGAGAAACCCACGAATCCTATGTCGTGGGCAGTACGCGCCTTGCCAGACGCATCCGGAACTTTTTACCTACAGTTGACCTTTGAATCAATTTTTTAGCAGGACACCACTGGCAACTCTTACCAGAAAACCGCTGGCAGCGCAGGCAGACAGGATTCCACCCGTCCGTGGGAGGCCTGCCGCCTGCCAGTGTCCTGCTTCCATACTTCAGCATGCTCTTTTCGATGCCAACACACAGCGTCTCAGTGCTTCAGCGCGATCTTCCGATACCAGCACACAGTCTCAGTGCTTCGGCACAATTTTTTCGATGCCGCCCATATACGGACGCAGCACTTCCGGAATCCTGACGCTCCCGTCCTCGCAGAGGTTATTCTCCAGGAATGCGATCAGCATCCGCGGCGGCGCGACGACCGTATTGTTCAGCGTATTCGCGAAATACTTCTTCCCGCCTTCTCCACGCACCCGGATCTTCAGCCTCCGTGCCTGCGCGTCTCCCAAGTTGGAGCAGGAACCAACTTCAAAATACTTCTTCTGGCGCGGACTCCACGCCTCCACATCACAGGATTTCACCTTCAAATCCGCCAGATCTCCGGAGCAGCACTCCAGCGTCCGTACCGGAATATCCATACTGCGGAACAGATCCACCGTATTCTTCCAGAGCACGTCATACCACTTCATCGCATCCTCCGGCTTGCAGACCACGATCATCTCCTGCTTCTCGAACTGATGGATGCGGTACACGCCCCGTTCCTCGATCCCATGCGCGCCCTTCTCCTTCCGGAAACAGGGTGAATAGCTGGTATAAGTATACGGCAGCTTCTCTTCATCCAGAATCTCGTCCTTGAACTTCCCGATCATAGAATGCTCGCTGGTACCGATCAGATACAGGTCTTCCCCTTCGATCTTGTACCTCATGGCGTCCATTTCCGCAAAGCTCATCACGCCATCCACCACGGCAGAACGGATCATGAACGGCGGCACCACATAGGTGAAGCCACGGTCAATCATGAAATCTCTTGCATAAGAAATGACACCGGAATGCAGCCGCGCAATGTCCCCCATCAGATAATAGAAGCCATTCCCGGCGACCCGCCCAGCCGCCTCAAAGTCCACACCATCAAACTTCGCCATAATATCTGTATGGTACGGAATCTCAAAATCCGGAACAACCGGATCACCGAACTTTTCAATCTCGACATTTTTGGAATCATCCTCCCCGATCGGCACCGAAGGATCAATGATATTCGGGATCAGCATCATCCGCTCCAGGACTTTCTCATTATACTCCTTCTCCTGCGCTTCCAGCTCCGCGAGGCGTTTTGCGCCCTCCGCCACCTCTGCCTTGACCGCTTCCGCCTCGTCCCGCTTGCCCTCCTTCATCAGGCCGCCGATCTGCTTCGACAGGCTGTTGCGCTTCGCGCGCAGGGCATCCGCCTCCGCCTTCGCCGCCCTTGCTTTTTCGTCATATTCAATGACCTCATCCACCATCGGCAGCTTCTTGTCCTGGAACTTCTTCCGGATGTTTTCTTTGACAACTTCGGGATTTTCCCGCAGGAATTTAATATCAATCATCATCTACCTCCTGAATTAAGAACTTCTTTGTGCGCTTATCAGTCTTCGAGTTTTGTGCGCTTCACATATAGCTACCACAAACGGGCAGAAGGAACCAAACTCCTCCTGCCCGTTTTTCTTTCAATTTTAGAATCCCGCAGGCAATGGATACCTCTCCGTCAGCCCCTGCACGATCTCCTTCGCGCCGGCAATGCCGTCCTCGCCCTGCTTCACGACAAGGGAAATCGCCTCGGCAATCTGCTCGAAGTCTGCTTCCACAAGCCCCCTGCTGGTTGCGGCAGGCGTGCCCAGCCGGATACCGCTGGTGACAAACGGGCTCTTCGGGTCATTCGGCACCGTATTCTTATTTGCCGTAATATTCGCATTGTCGAGCCACTTCTCCACTTCTTTCCCGGTAAGACCGTTCTTCACCAGGGAAAGCAGCATCAGATGGTTGTCCGTCCCGCCGGAAACGATATCCAGATCCCGATCCATCAGCCCTTTTGCCAGTGCCTTCGCATTCTTCGCCACCTGCTCCATATAGGACTGGAACGCAGGCTGCATCGCTTCCTGGAAGCACACGGCCTTCGCCGCGATGACATGCATCAGCGGGCCGCCCTGGATTCCCGGGAACACCGCCTTGTTGAAGTTGTATTTCTCATTCGCTGCTGCCGTAGACAGGATCAGCCCGCCGCGCGGCCCCCGCAGCGTCTTGTGCGTCGTCGTCGTAACGATATCCGCATAGGGTACCGGGGACGGATGCAGCCCCGTTGCCACCAGACCGGCAATATGCGCCATATCCACCATCAACACCGCGCCCACAGAATCCGCAATTTCACGGAACTTCGCAAAGTCGATTGTCCTTGCATATGCAGATGCACCTGCAATGATCATCTTCGGCTGGCACTCCTTCGCAATCCGTGCCACCTCATCATAATCAATAAAGCCCTCATCATTCACGCCATAAGGCACGATCTTGAAATATTTCCCGGAAAAGTTCACAGGGCTGCCGTGCGTCAGATGTCCGCCGTGATCCAGGCTCATTCCCATGATCGTATCCCCCGGCTCACACACCGCGAACTGCACTGCCATATTCGCCTGCGCACCGGAATGCGGCTGTACATTGGCATACTCTGCGCCAAACAGCTTCTTCGCACGCTCCCGCGCCAGATCCTCTGCAATATCCACAATGCCGCAGCCGCCATAATAACGCTTTCCTGGATAACCCTCTGCGTACTTATTCGTCAGGACACTGCC
>CADBTO010000013.1 GCA_902797565.1 uncultured Lachnospiraceae bacterium | reverse complement strand
TGAGGGGATCGGCATCGGCGAGCAGAATGCAAAGACGCTCGATATCCGGAACCTGATGAAGAATCTGCAGCTGACGATGGAACAGGCGATGGATGCACTTTCCATTCCGTCAGACCAGCGTTCCATGTACGCGGGTTTAGTGAATGCAAAGTGATGATTTCTAAATTCCAATTCCAGCGTTTACCCGGTTTTATGCTGGGAGGCTGGCGGACCACAGTCCAGGCAGCTGTATCGTGCCATCCATCCCGGAAGGGGTGGAGATCCCAAAGATAGAATGCAGAAGCGGAGTCTCCTATAAACAGGGACACCGCTTTTTTTGGCGACGGGGATGCGCAGCGAAAATTCCCGGCAAAGCCAGGCGCAGCCCGCGCGGCGAGCAGGTGGATCTGCATTCCCCTGCTCAGTTCGCGCGAGCTGCGTATAGAGTGTTTCGGAATTAACTGTTTGTGGCCGGGTGGATTGCTTCCAGCGGAGCGCCGCAGAAGACACAGGGGCCACGGCTTCCGATGCGCAGGCGTGTGGCACCATTGCATCCGGGGCATTGGACATCCACGAATCCGGCACCGATACCGCCGCCGGCAGCTGCCTGGGGAATCCAGTATTGCAGAATCACGCCGGGAGGAGCCTGGGTCCATTGCAGGCTGCAGCCGATCAAGAGGTGCTTGCGGAACAGGCGTTTTAGTTCCTGCACCACTTCCTGTTCGGGTTTTCCAAGCTTCATAGACAGCTCACTGGCTGTGACAATGTAATTTGGGGCCGTGGAAAAGATGGCTGCATACTGCCTGGCTGCTACCAGGCATGTTTGTTCCTGCTTCCTGGTGTAAAATGCCAGGATGCCTGCGGCAGCGACCAGAGCGTTCGTTTGGAGCTCCATCGGGTATCCGCTAATGAGGAAGCCGGCCACGATAGAGCCCGCGGCGATGAGGATGCAGATAACGCCAGCCACCAGCTGGGCAACCCTCCTGATCTTCATCGCATCCACAGCAGATTGGTTAAGATAACGTGGAACCATAGTTCTCCCTTCGTTGCTTTTGAAAACGTCCTTGCGCCTGACTCGTGTAAAGAGGCTTAGTCCAGCGCCATATCTCCGTCTTTCACTGCGCCTGTGTCCCGGAGCAATGCATCGATGAACAGTGAAATAACGGCAGGGAAGATGAAGGAGATCATCACCAGCCCCACCCAGTCAAAGCCTGTGATGGAAGTCTTTGCGCCGGATGCAACGTCTGCGACCCAGCCAGAGTATACGCCCAGCTGTCCCACCAGCCCGCAGGTACCCATCCCGGAGGAAACGGGTGCGCCGTTCATCTGGAGATGGAAAATGCAGGTGGCGATGGGGCCGGTAATGGCTGAGGTTACGGTCGGAGCAATCCAGACAGCCGGATTCTTCATGATATTCGGCATCTGCAGCATTGATGTACCAATGCCTTGGGAAACTAATCCGCCAAAGCCATTTTCTTTGAAGGAAATGACTGCAAAGCCAACCATCTGGGCACAGCAGCCGGCAAGCGCCGCGCCCCCTGCAAGGCCGGTCAGGCCAAGTGCCGCGCAGATTGCGGCAGATGAGATGGGCAGCGTCAGGGCAATGCCAACCAGCACGGAAACAAGGATGCCCATCAGGAAGGGCTGCAGTTCCGTTGCCCACATAATCGCGTTTCCGACCATCATCGCTGCTTTTCCAAGCCCCGGCGCGATCAGCCAGGACAGGAAGACGCCAATGCCGATTGTAATCAGGGGTGTCACGAGGATGTCCACGCGGGTTTCTTTGGACACGGCCTTGCCAAGCTCACAGGAAAGGATTGCAACAAAGAGTACGGACAGCGGTCCGCCCGCTCCGCCGAGGGCGTTTGCGGCAAATCCGATCGTAATTTCCGAGAAGAGCACCAGCGGTGGGGCTTCCAGGGCGAAGGCGATCGCGACAGCCATGGCCGGGCCGCTCATTGCGGTGGCAAGTCCGCCTACGGTATAGGGAACCTCCTGTATTGTGGCAATGGGCTGCGTCAGGAATGGTATGCCGAACTGGGTGCCGATTGTGTTGATAATCGTGCCGATCAGCAGGGAACAGAACAATCCCTGTGCCATAGCACCGAGCGCTTCGATGCCATAGCGCTGCAACGAAATTTCGATATCTTTCCTTTTTAGGAATTCTTTCAAGCCATCCATATGTTTTTTCTCCTTTTCTGGTACAGGGGATGGATCAATGCCGCTGTGTTTGCCGGCGGGTTTGTGGTCTGCCTGCTGCCTTGTTCATATTGGTAACCCCTTGCCACAAAAAAATAGCCCAAACTGAACGCACCAGCTTTCAGTTTGAGCTACGATGATGGGCGCAACGGGGCTCGAACCCGTGACCTCCCGCGTGTGAGGCGGACGCTCTCCCAGCTGAGCTATACCCCCATAGCTTTATGGATTTTTCTCTTGTCCCTCAGGACGATGTATATACTACCACAGCAAAAATCAAAATGCAAGTGTTTTTTTCAATTTTTTTTATTTTTTTTGAAAAAATTTTTTCGGTTGTTTTGCAGGCGTTTTCTTGAAGTTTTTCTGGAATCTTTCTTGCAATCGAAGGACGTGGAAAATATAATGGAAGGTATCTATGATTATTTTAGAAGACAACGTATGGAAGGCCATTGAGCAGAGTGCATCAAAGATAGAAGGCGATTGGGGAGCGTGCATCGTATAGCAGGCGATTGAGGTAGAGGGTATCGTATAGGCGGCATCATTATAGAAGGTAATATTATATAGAAGATATTGGTTCGAGCGGAAGAAGGGAGCGGGAAAACAGTGCTGTATCGGGAAGATCGACATGGAAACAGGCTTTCACGGCTGGGGTTTGGTTGTATGCGTTTTACGAAGAAAAACGGGAAGATCGTTTTGCGCAAGGCGGGGCGGGAGATCATGCGTGCCTATCAGGCGGGAGTGAATTATTTTGATACTGCCTATATATACGGGGACAGTGAGGAGGCGCTTGGGAAGATCTTTACGCATTACGGGATTCGGGAGAAGATCTGTATTGCAACGAAGCTGCCCCAGTATCTGGTGAAAAAGAAAGAGGACGCAGAGCGGATTTTTACGGAGGAATTGCGGCGGCTGCAGACCGGTTACGTGGATTATTATCTGATGCATATGCTTAACGATCCGTCGTCATGGCAGAGACTGGTGGATCTGGGGATTCTGGATTGGCTGCTTGAGAAGCAGGCGGCGGGGCAGATTCGACAGATCGGATTTTCCTATCATGGAAATGCAGACCAGTTTTGTAAACTTCTGGATGCGTATGACTGGGATTTCTGTCAGATCCAGTATAATTATCTGGATGAGCATG
The DNA here is from genome assembly GCA_902797565.1 of uncultured Lachnospiraceae bacterium. Taxonomy (GTDB): domain Bacteria; phylum Bacillota; class Clostridia; order Lachnospirales; family Lachnospiraceae; genus Weimeria. Next base: position 2,682 of record CADBTO010000013.1, on the reverse strand, counting down.
CCCAGGCCGGACGGACGGGGCTGGAATACGCGGCAAAGAAGGGCGTGCCGGTTATCATTATGGAACCGCTTCGGGGCGGGAAACTGACAGACGCGCTTCCGGAAAAAGCAAAAGAGGTATTCCGGAAGGCGGATTCAGGGCGCAGCCCGGCGGAGTGGGGGTTTCGATGGCTTTATGACCAGCCGGGCGTGACGGTGGTGCTGTCCGGGATGAATACTGAGGAAATGGTGCTGGAGAATGCCAGGATTGCCGGAACGGCAGAGGTGGGCTGTGTATCGGATGCCGAGCGGGCGGTTTATGGAGAAGTGCTGGATATCATCCGGAAAACGATGAAGGTGGGCTGTACGGGCTGCCGCTACTGTATGCCCTGCCCGCATCATGTGGACATTCCGGGCGTTTTTGCGGCATGGAATCGGAAGGGAGCAGATGGGTACATTTCGGCTCTGAGGGAATATTTTATGTGCGTGGCGGCGCGGCATGACTATACCGGCGCGGCGAACTGTGTGGGCTGCGGGGCTTGCGAGGCACATTGTCCGCAGGGGATCGGGATCCGGAAGGAGCTCGCGCAGGCGAAAAAAGAGCTGGAGGGGGTGCCCTTCCGGACGGTACGGGCGGTTGCGCCGCTGGTGATGCGGTACTAAGGAGCCGCTGCGGGATGTTTCTGGGATGATAGAATTGTACGTAAAAAAATACTTGCATTTCTGAAAATCGTGTGCTAATATATCAAATGTGCTCCGGTGATACCCGTATTTGATAGATTTTCTATTTTGGGAACTGGGGTACTTAGGGCTATAGTTCAGTTGGTAGAACGTCGGTCTCCAAAACCGAATGTCGGGGGTTCGAGTCCTCCTGGCCCTGTTTCTGGTGAAGAACTTGGGTGATGATAATCTGGGTTCTTTTTTTTGTACGATGGGGGGCGCAGTGAAGGTTTCCGGCAAAGCCGTCCGGCGGTTCGGGGGACGGCACGATGGAAGGGGAATTATCTGGAAGCGCTGGTAAAAAAGTGCTGATGCAGTGGGATCCGGCGCAGAAGGAATCAGACAAAGCGTAGAAAGTCCACGCCTTCGGGCGTGGTTTTTTCATGCAAATTAACGGTTTTTTAATTGTTACGAATATGTTACAATTTTCAACGGCAGTATGGGATACAGGCTGCCGGATAATAGGGGGAAGCTGTTTGTGGGGACAGGCAGCTGGAATGTATCTTGCGGGATGAAATGTGAGCGGGAATAAGGAGGTTGTTTTTCGGAATGAAAAAGGGGATTGTTGCCGGGATGACCATTCTGGTGATTCTGTCTGCCGGATTGGGCTTTTCGACGTGGATGCTGTCCGGGCTGAAGGTCAACGGTGCTGTGATGAGCACGGACAATACGGACAAGATTGAGCGGGTGCTGGTGGAGGAATTCCATAAAAATGGCATTTTTGCGGACGAGGGGCTGGACTGGGATTTTGTGAATGTGAAGTTTGATATGTCTGCGCTGGAAGGCCGGGATCTGATGACCTGCTTGACAGACCGGTTCAACCGGGAAGATTATGAAGTGGCAGCAACGGTGACGGTGGACGAGGAGGCGGTACGTGCGTATTTCAAGGAGCGCAATGAGACTGCGATGAAGCCGGAAAATGCCCGGATCAGCAAGGATGAGACGCTGATCAAGGAAATTCAGGGTACGCAGGTGGATATCGACGCGCTGCTCGCGGATGCAACACCGCAGGCGACGGGCATCCGGGCAGAGGATTATTATCTGAAACCGGCGATCACGAGCGAATACCTGCAGAAACGGCTGGATAAGAAAAAAAAGATTGCAAACTGGTCGATTACGTATCAGGATGGAACCAGAATCGAGGCGCCGGATGAGGCAGTGCATATTGATGCGAAGGGCAAGATCACGGTGGATGGAAGCTTCCTTGATACGGAAGTGAAAAAGTTAGTCGATCAGGCGGCGTCTGCAAAGCCGGTATCATTCAAGAATCACAACGGGGAAAAGATCCAGCTTACAACGGGATACTGGGGAAGGTATGTGGACTACGAGAAAGAGGCTGCCTGGGCGAAGAAGAAGTTTGAAAAGGGCGAGAGTGTGGAAGACCGTGAGCCAATCCGGCTGGGCAATACGGACACGATCAAAGGGACGTTTGTCGAAGTGTCGATTGACGAACAGATGCTGTATCTCCATGAAAAGGGGAAGATCACGGCGAAGACTCCGGTGGTGACGGGACGCACGGGCGGGCGGGATACGCCGCGCGGCGCATATTACATCCTGGAGCGGGTGCCGGGCAAGTACCTGGTCGGGGCGGGTTACCGGACCTGGGTGAACCGCTGGATGCGGCTGACTTATTCCGGCGTGGGCCTGCACGATGCGGGCTGGCGCGGGAACTTTGGCGGGAGCATATACCGGAGCAATGGCTCGCATGGCTGTGTCAACCTGCCGAAGAACTTCGCATATTCCTTGTATGAGAAGACCTATCTGGGGATGCCGGTGGTGATCTACTGATGTGATAGAACGATAGAGCGCTGGGGGAGGGTGGATTTCTACACCGCCAAAAGAGGCAGCCGTCCGATTTGGACGGCTGTTTTTGCATGCGAGGGCGTGCGCGGTGAAAGTTCCTAGTATAGCCGGGCGCATCCCGGAGGGGCGTGGGATACTCTGATTGGAACAGTCTTTTTTGTTTGGTCTGTTCCAATTTATA
>CADBTO010000012.1 GCA_902797565.1 uncultured Lachnospiraceae bacterium | reverse complement strand
ATCTCCACGCAAAGCTGGCTGGCTCCCTTCAGCGTCTCCGCAGTGGCCCCCAGAGTCTGATCCAGCATATCCAGGGAACGCCTATATTTTTTGATATCTTCCCGAACACTCTGGATCCGTTTGGATATATTCCCTGTTCCATCCTCCAAATTCAGATCCTCTGCCGTCCGCGCCGCCTTTGACGCCAGTTCAATGATGGTTCCAAACACCGTGCTGTTGATCTGATTCTGAACCGAAGTCTTTGCTTTTCCAATAATCTTCGTACCGATGGCATTTTTCTTTTCATTCTCATAATAGAGGATCGTTGCGCCACCCAGTTCCCCTTCCGTGACCGCCGCAATGCTCTGCGTAAAATCCTCCGGGATCACAAGCGCGGCATAGTAGGCGCCGCTGTAGACGCCGTTGATCGTTGTCCGTTCGTCCTCCGGAAAAACCCAGCCGATCACATGGTTTCCCTTCAGTGCCTCCACCACACGGTCTCCTACTGCCAGTGAAAGATTCCCGTGCTGAATGCCCTGATCCTTCGAATATACAGCGATCTGAAGGTTTGAAGTTGCATCTTCTCCATATGGATCCCAGTTGGAATTGATATTAAACCAGGCGTACAGCGAAGGAATCACGCAAAGCCCCATGATGATCACAAACGCCACGACATTCGTAGAAATACTGCGAAAATCCCGCGTAATGATTTTTATGATATTACTCACTTTCCGCCTCCCGCTTGTCTTGTTCGTCTATCTCGTCCCACCCGTCCGTTTCCCGTCTTAGAATCCGTCCCGGGATCTTCTCGCGAACCCATTGGATCCGCCGTTCTTCCATGTTGTCCAGGAATTCATCCACATTTTCTTCAAACACTTCCACCTCGTTCCCAATAAGGTTTCTGCGTTCCTGGATCATGTCGTCTTCCCGCACATAAGCCCGGACCTTCTCCTGCGCATAAAAATCCGTGTATTCGATGTAAATCAGATACCCTGCGATCAAAAAAAGTGATGCGATCCACAAAACCAGAAAGATCACCTTTTCACTGTCTGTCAGAAACACCAGCGTCAGAAACACGAGCGGAAGCCAGAACAGCCAGCGCATGCCAAGCTGGATCTTTCGCTGGTTCTCTTCATGCGCATGTTCCGCGTCAGAAAGAAGCTCCTGGCAGATCCGCCGATAATGCGCTTCTGTGCTGCACGGGTCCCTTTGCTCCGATGTGCCGCGCTGTTTCTTTTTCTTTCTCATACGCGGCTCCGCTGTGTCACACTGCTGCCGTTGCTCCAACGTGCCGCAATCATTCGCCCTCGTTCGTTTCTGGCTCATCACATCATCTCCGTGTCTTCCATCCGTTTTTCCACAAAATGATTGATCTTCATAAAGGGTTTTCGGATAAATAATCCCAGCACCAGTGCTGCCGCTGCAAAGATCAGCAGTTCCACCAGATACAGCGCGTAATCCCGTTCATACATGCCGCAGATCGCCTCCCGCATCGCGTTGATCGCATAGGGGAACGGGAAGAAGATATACACTTTCTGATAAAACGAAGGCAGGATCTCAATCGGATAGGTCCCGCTGGAACCCGCCACCTGCAGCACCATAATGACCACAATCATCGCCTTTCCAATATCCCCAAATGAGAGGGTAAAGGCATAGATCAGCAGCGAGAATGTCAGCCCTGCCAAAAGCGCGGCTGCCAGGAATCGTCTGGGATACAGGCACTGCACATGGAAGATGGAAAGATTTCCCCATACAATGATGACTGTCTGAACCATAGAAAGCAGCAGGAATAAAAGATATCTGCCGAAAAACAGCTGGTAACTTCTGGGATTCTTCAGCCCATCCGCATCCGCTTTCACCTTGATCAACGAAACCAGCACAACGCCGCCCACCCAGATGGCAAGCGTGGTATAAAACGGCGTAACGCCGGAACCATAATTTTCCACCGGATAGACCGCTTCTGTTTTAATGGAAATAGGCTGCGCAAAAAAAGCGCCATACCCCTTCGGATCCCCCTGTAAAAAACTGGAAAAGCTGCTTAAAAGCTGCTCTTCATCCATATGGAGCAACAGGCTGCCTGCCTGGGAAAGCTTCACTTCCATTTCCGCAAGATCCGCCTCGATCCCGGCCAGACCATCATTCCCCAGATCGATTGCTTTTGCTCCGGATCCCAAAACGATGCTGAGGATCTGGATATCGTGTTCCAGGTCCTGGCTTACTGTCTGGATATCCTCCGACGCGCGGGAAAGATCCGACCCGACAAGCGCTAAGGAACGCGTAACGGTTCCCTGCAATGTCTGCTGCAGCAAAGAAATCTCTTCTTTTATAACACGCTCGGCCTCACTGCTCAAACGTCCGCCCGTCTTCTCTTCATTTTCAGGATCCGTATTCATTGCTTTTTCAAGGCGGCTGCTCAGACGGACCAGACTGGACGACAGGCTTTCCAGCTGGGAGATCGTCACCTTCCTGCTGGAATTGATGGTATTGATATTGATCGTATTCAGCGCATTGACAAGATCATCCACGTCTGTCTTCGTCTGCAATAGCGCCGTATCCGCTGCCGCGTAATATTTCTCTTTTTTCTCCTGTACATCCGCTGCCGCGGCATCCTGCATTGCGGAAAGCGCGCGGCTGATCCGTTCCATTGCATGGCTGTTTTTCTGGTTCAGCCGGTCTGCCAGAGCCTGCGTATCCGGCACATCCGCTGCCTTGCTTGAAACACCCTGCAGCGCGCCGCGCAGTGCGCCCAAATCGGTGTTTGCATCCAGCATCGATGCGGAAAGCCTGGTGTTTGCCTGTTCCAGAGAACGCACCGAAACCTTCAGTTCCTCAATGGTTTTCTGCGCAGCGTCCGTTTTTTTCGTGAGTTTCTTCAGGATCTTTTCACTCTGGACTTCTGCCGCAATCTCCCCTTCTTTTTCAAACAGACGGGACACAACGGTCTGGATATACTGCTCGTTGATACTGTTTTGCAGTGTTGATACAGCAGTATCCGTAATCTTTGCGGCCACCGCGTTCTTTTTCTCGTTCTCATAATAGGTCACTTTGGGACGCTTAAAATCTTCCAGAAACCCTTCCATCATGCATTTGGTAAAATCTTTTGAAAAGACCACTGCCGCATAATATTTCCCCGCATACACGCCCTGTTTCGCTTCTTTGGGATCTGCCACTTGCGTCCAGGAAATGGCCTTGTTTTTTTTGAGATTCTCTGTTATGATATAGGACATATCTGTCTTTTTCCCGTCTTCGTCCTTGTAGCCCCGATCATAAGATGCGACCGCAATCCGAATCCCTGCAGTATTTGCATAGGGATCCCAGTTTGAATAGATATTAAACCATGCGTACAGGGCAGGAAGGACACAAAGCCCTCCTGCCACAAGAAGCGCAAAGGGATTTTTGAGCAGGGCGATGAGATCCCTGAAAAAAATCTTTCTGATGTTTTCCATTATTTTACAACCACTTTCCGTACCGGACTGTCACAATGGATCGCGCTGCCATCTCCGTCTGCGTTGGCACGTACCTTCAGGTAGTAGGTTTTCCCGGACTTCAGCTTCGAACCGTTATACTTGCTCACCACAACAGAATTCTTCTTCGTCGTCTTGACTTTCTTGAAACCAGATGACGGTTTT
>CADBTO010000011.1 GCA_902797565.1 uncultured Lachnospiraceae bacterium | reverse complement strand
GGATTCACGCCATAGCCGTCATTCTCCCGATGCGGGATCGCATAGTCCACATTCCCGCCGCATTTCCTGATTGCTTTAACAAGGATGCACGAAGAGAAGATTCCATCTACATCATAATCTCCGATTACCCGGATTTTCGACCCCGCGCGGATTTCCGCCTTCAGGATATCCACGGCACGTTTCATATCCTTCATGACAATGCCATCATGCAGCTGTGACAGCGATGGATGCAGATATCCCTCCATCTGTTCCTCCGTCACTCCACGATTGACCATAACCCGAACCGTGACTGGATCGATATGAAATTTCTCCGCTAATCCAAAAAAATCAGCTTTCTTTGCCCGAACTGACCATCCAGCCATGCCATCTTCTCCTCATCTGATATGTATACTTTTTTTGACAAATTGCCTTAATACCGAACACAGCGGCAGGCGAAAACCTGCCGCTGTATGTCTCAGCTTCTGATCGTACCTAGTGCCGTAATACAGATTCCGGCAATTGCCACAACCGAAACAATGCATATGATCATCCGTTTCATCTTTCCGTACTCCTTTTTGGCTTCTCGCACAATTTACGCCAACGCCGCCGTGATAATTGCCATAGAATAGACCTCGATCGCGTTGCAGCCCCTGGAAAGGTCGTTGATCGAACCATTCAGCCCCAGAAGAATCGGGCCATATGCGCTGAAATTCCCCAGCCTCTGGGCAATCTTGTACCCGATATTCCCTGCGGAAATATCCGGGAAGATAAAGGTATTTGCATGACCGGCCACATCGGAGTTCGGGCACTTGGTACGCGCCACACGCGGATCCACAGCTGCATCGAACTGCAGTTCCCCGGTGATTGGCGTATCCGGATACTTCGCCTTTGCCTTTGCCGCCGCATTCCGCATCTTATCCACCGTCTCGCCCTTGCCGGAACCCAGCGTCGAGTAGGAAAGGAACGCCACCTTCGGATCCACGCCGAAGATCTTCGCACACTGTACCGTCTCGCCGCAGATCTCCACCAGCTCATCCTCAGACGGGTTGATATTGATCGCGCAATCCGCCATCGCCAGCACTTCATTTTCTCCGGTTGCAGAAGGACGCACCAGAATGAAGCAGGAAGAAACAACAGTATTTCCCGGCTTCGTCTTCAGCAGCTGAAGCGCCGGACGCACCGTATCCGCAGTGGAATAGGTCGCACCGCCGAGCAGTGAATCCGCCACGCCCATCTTCACCAGCATGGTACCAAAATAGTTTGACGCGGAGAGCGTTTTCCTAGCCTGCTCTTCTGTCACGCCTTTGCTCTTCCGAAGTTCAACAAAAAGTTCCACCATTTCATCGAAACGGTCATAATTCTCCGGATCAATAATGTTCGCCCCGCGGATATTGTAGCCTGCGTCCTCTGCTGCTGCCTCAATTTCCCCACGGTTTCCGAGCAGGATCGGACGAAGGAAGTTGCTTGCCAAAAGCCGGGATGCCGCCTCCAGGATCCGGGGATCGCTCCCCTCTGTGAAGACGATCGTCTTCGGATTCTTCTTCAGCTTTTCAATCATGGAACCAAAACCAAACTGCATTTTGTCCTCCTTATTTAAGAACTCCTTTGTGCGCTCTTCGATTTGCGATACCGAGCTTTCATTATTCGGCTTCGCCGAAGAATGATACATCTCCTGTGACTGCGTGAGGATGCGTCGCTTCGCTCCGAACCTCACTCCGTCTGGCGATCAAGCGCATTTATTTTGCTGTCACAACGCCATCATCTGAAATATTCACATTGGAAGGTGCCAGCCCCTGGATGTGGTCATAGACTCCGCGGCTCGCTTCGCCCTTCTCGATGATCGAGGTCTTCCCGCCTTCCGCACTGACCGGAATGATCGACGCTTCCAGGCCTCCATCTTTTTTTACCGTCATACACGCCAGCGCTGCACGCTGCGTCGTGTCTTCATAAATAAAATCTCCCAGGCCATAAAAGATCGGCGCGTCTTTGTAGTACTCCACTGCCTGCAGCAAATGGGAATGCGCACCAAACACGCCATCCGCACCCGCATCGACATACTGGTGCGCAAGCGTCTGCATATAGCTTTCCAGTGTTTCCTTCCCTTCCCTGCCCCAGTGTACGCATACAAAGACATAATCGCAGCTTTCCTTTGCCGCCCGGATATCATCCAGAATCTGCTTGGCATCATAGGTCGTGAAGATGCCCGGCTGCGCATTTTTTATATTCCATCCTACCACCGGGATAACGTGGCTGGTCGCCAGGAAACCAATCGTCTTCCCGCCGACCGTCATCTTGATACACTCACGGGACCTTTCGATCGAAGGCCCGGCACCGGTATACCCGATCCCCGCATCATCCAGCGTGGTGAACGTATCTGTCAGCGCATCCCTGCCATAATCCAGGACATGGTTATTCCCAAGCCCGGCAACATCCACGCCCATATCCTTCAAAATAGAAACATACTTCGGATCCACGCGGAACGTCTTGTCATTCTCAGAACCCTTCACGCCTCTGGTAGAAAAAGGGAATTCCTCATTGATTGCAAACGCTTTCGCCTGCTTGACACGCGTGCGAAGATCCTTTGACAAAACATTCTGGATCCCACCCGAATCATAATTCCCGGTAATGCACTCAGACAGCAGCACGTCCCCGGCAACCAGGATTTCATTCTTTTTCACCGCTTTCTTTTTTGGCTTTGGCTTTTCCTGCGTTTTGGCGGCCACACCTCCATCCTGCGTCCCTGCGTCTTTGCTTCCATCCGGCTCTATCCCACTATCGGCTCCTGCGTTACCCGTTCCATCGGTTTCCCCGGAGTCCGTCGAATCTCCTGAACCCTGCTCATTCTCCGCCGTCTTCAGTTTTTCCTGCTCCGCCAGCTTTGCCTGTTCTTCCGCCTTCTGCTGCTGTTTTTCCGCCGCTCTCTTCGCTGCATTTTCCTTCATTTCCGTAACAAATGCCACGATCGGGCGATCCACCCGAAAAATGCCAAACACCAGAGCCAGTACGGCGACCACCACCAGCGAAACCACCAGGACGATCCTGCGCCTTTGCCGGATCTTTTTTTGATAATCGATTTTATTCGAACGGATCAACACGACCCGCCGCTTCTCTTCCGGAAAAATCACTATGACACCTCAACTATTGCCCCATTCTACTACAGACGCACAGAAAGTGCAATCCTTCCAACCTGTGTTTTTCAAAAAAATCGAGGAAGATCACGCTTCACTGGACTTTTCCGGAACTCGTCCGTATGTTTCCGCCAATTCCCGGATACTGCGGGACAGATCCTCCGAAAGGAAGTTTGGCAGAAGACGCCACTCCCAGTTCCCGTCTGCGCCGCCCGGCGTATTGATTCGCGCCTCTTTCCCCTTGCAGAGGTAGTCCTGCAGCGGAATCACGCACAAATCCGCAACAGAACGGTATGCTTCCCGGATCATATCCCATACAAAGCCACCTGTGGATTCCTCTTTGGAATTGATATAACGCCGTGCAAAACCCATCTGGCCTTCATTGATTTCCTGCGCCCATGCAAATGTCGGCGTATTGTCATGCGTGCCGGTATAGACCACAGAGTTTTTATTGTGCCTGTGGTTTACATAGATGCTGTCCCAACTCGTGAACGCATACTGCAGTACATTCATCCCGGGGAAACCGGACTCCGCCAGCAGCTTCTGATTCTCCGGTGTATTTGTCCCCAGATCCTCAGCAATCATGTGCAGCTCGCCCAATTCCTTCTCCAGTGCCTTGAACAGCTTCATACCCGGTCCCGGATATGACTTCCCGTGCTCCGCTGTCTCCTCGCCATATTTAATTCCATAGAAATCCGAAAACCCGTGGAAATGGTCAAGTCGTATCACGTCATACCATTCATAATTCCGCGCGATCCGGTGTACCCACCAGCTGAAATCCTCCTTCTCCTGAGCCTCCCAATCATAAGCAGGATTTCCCCAAAGCTGGCCGGTCGGAGAGAATGCGTCCGGCGGGCAGCCCGTAACCATTGTTGGCTTTTTCTCCTTGTCAAAGCAGAATACTTCCGGATGTGACCAGCTGTCCGCGCTGTCCATCGCGACATATAACGGCAGATCTCCAATGATTTTCACCTGCTTTGTTTTCGCATATTTATGCAGCCTGCGCCACTGCTGGTCAAACTTGTATTGTACGAAACAGACATACTCGATCTCATCCGCAAGCCGTTCCTTCGCCGCTTTCATCGCGGATGCCTCCCGAAGCCTCAGGCCATCCTCCCAGTCCAGCCACGAAGCCCCCTGGTTTTCCTCTTTGATTGCCACATACAGCGCATAATCCGAAAGCCAGAAGTCCTCTTTCTCCTTATATTTTTCAAAGGACAGCTCGCCTTCCCGCGCCTTGTCCCCCTGTTCCTTAAAACGTGCAAACGCAGCCTGGAGCGCCTTTTTCCGGTTCTCATACATCGCGCCGTAATCCACTTTTTCAGCATCGCCGCCAAAATCCAGCCCAGCCGCCTCTTCTTCCCGAAGCAGACCTTCCTCGATCAACGCATCCAGCGAGATAAAATACGGATTCCCCGCAAACGCAGAAAATGGCTGGTACGGAGAATTTCCAAACCCTGTCGGCCCGACCGGCAGGATCTGCCAGTAACCCTGCGCCGACCGCTCCAGAAAATCAACAAAATCATATGCTTCTTTGGAAAGGCATCCAATGCCAAACCGCGAAGCCAATGAAAAAACAGGCATCAAAATACCGCTTTCTCTCTTCATCACCTGATCTCCTTCCAAATTTTTTCCTAAAGTTAATATATGATACTACAGCTTCCCATACTTGTCAAGAAAAGAAACACACTGTTTTCATATCCATATACCTACTGGATTCGTATGTATTTTCACCTTGACAACAGCTTTCCCCTGTGTTAAGGTACGAAGAATATTTTTTGGCACAGCTGGCAAAAAATGAACACAACATGCCAAAATCTTTGAAACCAAAACCGTGTAGCAAAAAGGAGGTGCTTTATGACCACATCTACCGAAAATACCACGAAAAAAATCGTCCATGCCGCGCTTTTTGCGGCGCTTTCATTCGTACTGACCTATTTCATCAAGATCCCGCTGCCCACAGGCGGCTACATCCATCCGGGAGACGGCATGGTGCTGCTCTCCGGCCTGTTTCTCGGCCCCGTTTACGGCAGTATCGCGGCCGGCATCGGATCTGCCCTCGCAGACCTGCTGGGCGGCTATGTCATCTATGCCCCGGCCACATTTCTGGCAAAAGCTGCTGCCGCAGCCACCTGCAGCCTGCTCTGCCGCAGATTCTATGTCATTTTTGGAACCGCCGGCAGCCAGAGCCGCCAGGCCTCCCTTCAAACAATGGAGACCGGGGCCAGGATCCCCTCAAAGGCAGACACATTCCGGAACATGCTCCGCCACAAATGCCCCGGCACGATCCTTGCTTGCATCGCGGCCGAGGCGCTCATGGTATCTGTATATTTTGTCTTTGAATGTTTTTTGTACAACCCTGCAGCTGCTTTGCTGGCCGTGCCGTTCAACTGCATCCAGTCCGCTTTTGGCATACTGGTCGCCACCACGCTATTCGCTTCAATGAACGCAAAAACCCGGGATCTGCTGACACATTAAACCAGACCCACACCAGGATTTCCTGATCACGCGAAGCCAGGCCCGCACCGGGATTTCCTGATCACACGAAGCCAGACCCGCACCGTTTTCAAATAAAGCTGTTGCTTTCAGCGTTGTAATGGTATCCTATGGATCCGAGTTTTTCAATGATGGCTTCGGCACTCGTGCCCATTTTTCCTGCCAGCATCGAAAGATTCGGTTCCTTGTCCCGCAGCTGCATATTCACAACGGATAACAGCAATGCGGGATCCTTCGGCAATTCATACATAAGTCTTCAAATCCTCAAAATCCATCCGGCATCTTTCTGCCAGATCTTCCATCAAACCTCTTCCAGTGCTTTCCCGATATCACTGCGCTTGTATTTGTTCGCGAACTGTACCCACTCTGTCGCGGCATATGCCTCTTTCCGCGCAGCCAAAAGATCCGATCCCAGCGCCGTCACGCCCAGAACCCTGCCCCCATTCGTAAGAATCTCGCCCTGCTCGCCAAATTTCGTCCCGGCGTGAAAGCAGAAGTACTGTTTTTCGTCAAATCGTTCCAGTCCGGAAATCGGAAATCCCTTCTCATAAGACACCGGATAGCCCTCACTTGCAAGCACCACGCAAACCGCCGCATTATCCTCAAATTCAATCTTGAGTTCAGAAAGCCGCCCATCAATACACGCTTCAAAAACTTCCACAATATCGTTTTTCATGCGGGGCAGCACGACCTGTGCCTCCGGATCGCCAAAGCGGCAGTTGTATTCGAGTACCTTCGGGCCTTCTTCTGTCAGCATCAGTCCAAAGAAAATAACACCCTTGTACTCTCTCCCCTCGCTCTGCATCGCCGCCACAGTCTTTTCATAAATTTCCTTTTGACAAAAAGCATCCACCTCTCCGGTATAAAACGGACTCGGCGAAAACGTACCCATACCGCCTGTGTTTGGACCGGTGTCCCCATCGCCGGCACGTTTGTGATCCTGTGCCGAACTCATAATCTGGATTGACTTCCCATCACAGAACGACAACACAGACACTTCCCGTCCAGTCATAAATTCTTCGATCACGATTGTATTTCCGGCATCTCCAAACTTTTTATCGAGCATGATCGTCCGGACACCTTCCTTTGCCTCTTCCAGTGTATTGCAGATAAGCACGCCCTTGCCCAGTGCCAGTCCATCCGCTTTCAATACGATGGGAAGTTTTGCGCTTTCCAGATAAGCCAGCGCGGCATCCGCATCCGTAAAGGTTTCATATGCCGCAGTGGGGATGCCGTATTTTTTCATCAGCTCCTTGGAAAACGCCTTGCTGCCCTCCAAAATCGCCGCATTCGCCCGCGGTCCAAACACCCGCAGGCCCCTCGCTTCAAATACATCCACGATTCCGCCCACCAACGGATCGTCCATTCCCACCACGGTCAGCCCGATCTCATTCTCCTGTGCAAAATCCGCCAGCTTTTCAAACTCCATCGCGCCAATGTCCACGCACTCTGCAACCGCTGCAATACCGGCATTACCGGGTGCGCAGTAAAGCTTGCCCGCACGGCTGCTCTTCTGAATCGCCAGGCAGATGGCGTGTTCCCGCCCGCCGCTTCCGACCACTAAAATGTTTATCTTATCTTTGCTATTCATGATTTAAGAACTCCTTTGTGTGCTTATCAGCACTCGATACTGC
>CADBTO010000010.1 GCA_902797565.1 uncultured Lachnospiraceae bacterium | reverse complement strand
TGCCGGTGCATCTGAAATCCTGGAAGCATCATTTGTCACATACAGTGCCAAAGCAAAACAGGATCTCGTGGGTGTCAAAAAAGAAAGCATTGCAGGCCATACGGTATACAGCCATACTGTTGCACGTGAAATGGCATTCGGCGCAAGAAAACGCGCCGGGGCAGATTATGGCGTGTCCGTCACGGGAATCTGCGGCCCTTCCGGCGGCAGCAAGGACAAGCCCGTGGGCTTGGTCTATGTTGGATGCGCGGACAAAGCTTCTGTTTATACCAGGAAATTCCTGTTTTCCGGAAACCGGGAAATGATCCGGGAACAGGCAGCTGACGCGGCACTGGAATTGCTCCTGTATTGTATCGATCCGAGTTGAAAATAGAGGTATCCTTATGCGAGTTATAGCCGGTGAGGCACGAAGCGTGCCCCTGAAAGCCCTTCCCGGGCTGGAAATGCGTCCTACGACGGACCGGATCAAAGAAACCCTGTTCAATATCCTCCAAAACGATGTGCCCGGCTGCACGTTCCTGGACCTGTTTGCCGGAAGCGGCCAGATGGGTATCGAAGCACTCAGCCGGGGGGCACAGCGTGCTGTCTTTATCGAAAAAGATAAAAAAGCCATTGCCTGCATCGAGGCAAACCTGCAGAAAACGAAGCTGTCCGGCAAGGCAGACGTACTCCAGAAAGAACTCCCCGGCGGACTTTCCTTCCTTGGTAAAAACACCGGGGCTGGAAACGGGTTTGACCTGATTTTCCTGGATCCGCCTTATGCCGCGGCGCTGGAGGCCGCTGTCGTTGAGAAAATCATGGAACGCGGCCTGCTTGCCCCCTATGGGAAAATCATTATGGAAATGCCCCGAGCGCGGGAACTTGCAGATGTTTTCCAGGATGATGCGCTGGCACAGCTGGGACTGCGCTGCAGCCGCACAAAATGCTACAAGACAAACAAGCACGTTTTTCTGGAGGCACTTGATTAAATGAATGCCAAGATAAAAAAAGCAATTTATCCTGGGAGTTTTGATCCCATCACCTTTGGGCATTTGGACATTATCCAGCGGAGCACACAGCTATTTGACGAGATCATCGTGGGAGTCCTGAACAATCAGGCAAAACATCCGCTTTTTTCTGTCCAGGAACGGGTGGATATGATCTCGGAACTCGTTGCCGGGATCCCTGGTGTCCGAGTACTTTCCTTTGAAGGGCTGCTTGTTGATTTTGCCCGCCAGATGGATGCAACCATTATTATCCGCGGACTGCGGGCTGTCACCGATTTTGAATATGAAATCCAGATTGCCCAGACAAACCATGTGGAATATGAAGCACTCGAGACGGTCTTTCTGACCACCTCTCTCCGCTATTCTTATCTGAGTTCCACCATCGTCCGGGAAATTGCATCCTACCATGGAGATATTACATCATTCGTGCCCAGGGAAATTATTCCCCTGATCGAACAGAAGATGATGAAAACAGCTTAAACCGTACCACGGTCCAGAGAGGAATCATAAATGGCAAGTGATATTGAAGATATCATCGAAGAAATTGAGGAATTTGTTGAAAATTGCAAAAGTTATGGATTTTCCAGTTCGAAAATCGTGGTGAACCGGGACGATCTGGAGAATCTGCTGGAAGAACTTCGGAGCCGCACCCCTGTGGAAATCCGGCAATACCAGAAAGTCATCAGCAACCAGGAAGCAATCCTGGCAGATGCCCGTAAAAAGGCAGACGCCATCATCGCAGATGCCCAGATCCAGACCAATGAACTGGTCAGCGAACACCAGATCATGCAGCAGGCCTATGCACAGGCCAATGAAGTTGTACTAATCGCAACGAAGCAGGCACAGGAACTTCTGGACAAAGCAACTGCGGATGCCAACGAAATACGCAGCGGCGCGATTGATTATACCGACCAGCTGTTAAAAGACGTACAGGAAGTCCTGGTCAAATCCATGGAGACGACCCGTACCAGGGCAGAAAGCTACCTGGGTACGATGAAGGGCTATCTGGACACCGTGATTGCCAACCGCATGGAACTTGCACCGCCGCCGGAAGTGACCGCGCCGATGGACCTCGGAACCACACAGATCCCCGGATCCACTGCAGAACCCGCAAAAGCGGGCACGGCATCCACCAAAGAAGCACCTGCAAAGGCTGCCGTCAAAGAGTCTGCTGCCAAGACAGAGGCTGCCGTGAAAGGAACGGAAAATGCAAAGGTAACGACGACAACCAGCCGTCCCGCCCCCCGTCCTGCCATTCCGGTTGATGAACAGGAGCAGGCAGCAGAGCCGGCCCAGGAAGCAGGCCTCCAGGTATCGGACACGTTATTCGGGAATTGATGGGGAATTGATGGTATCTTTATGCAGACAATCCGTTGTAATCAAATGGCCGGACAGCGTCTGGACAAACTATTAAAAAAATATTTCCGGGCTGCCTCTTCCGGTTTTTTATACAAAATGCTCCGCAAGAAAAATATTACACTCTGTGGGAAAAAAGCCACCGGACAGGAGATCGTCCAGGCTTCCGATACCATAGAGGTTTATTTTTCTGATGAAACCTTTGAGAAAATGAAAGGCGAAGATGCTTCCAGACGGCGTTTTGATGGAATCAAGACACCATCCAGGGCATCCGCCCCGCTTTCCATCCTCTATGAGGACGCGGATATCATCGTCGCGTCAAAACCTGCCGGGATACTGTCCCAAGGCAGTGATACAAGAGTTTCCCAGACAGATGCACGCCGGGAAGCCACCCCTTCCATGAATGACCTGCTGCTTGCATACATGAAAGAGAAGGGCGAGCTTCAGCCGGAAGACTACCGGCTGTTCCATCCTTCCATCGCAAACCGGCTGGACCGGAATACCAGCGGCATTATCCTCTTCGGAAAGACCCTGAAGGGGAGCCAGTTCCTGGCCAAGGAACTTTCCTCCCGGAAATTAAAGAAACTCTACCGGTGCATCGCATGCGGCAGACTGGAAGGAGAAGCCATCCTGGAAGGCTGGATCAAAAAGGATCCGACCAGCAACCAGAGTATCCTGGTGGATGCTCCCGGTTCCGGCACACAGGGAGCACAACCCATCCGTACCGGCTATCGGAGCCTTGCGTGTACGGATCACCTGAGCCACCTGGAACTCACCCTTTATACCGGACGGAGCCACCAGATCCGGGTGCAGCTTGCAGCCCTGGGCCATCCGGTACTCCTGGATCCCAAATACGGGAATGCCGGTATGAACCAGGAAATCAAAAGCCGTTTCCCAGTCCGTTTCCAGATGCTCCACGCCTATGCGGTTACCTTCTCTGACGGACGCCAGTTCGTCTCTCCGGAGCCAAAGGTGTACCAGAAAATTCTGGAGGAATATTGATTTGGCAACATGGAGCAGCCGCGGGCTCCGGGGTTCCACCCTGGAGGAATACATCAACCGTACCAATGAAATATATCGGGACAAAGGCCTGTGCCTCGTGCAGAAAGTGCCGACTCCGATCACGCCGCTGGAGATCGACCCTTCCACCCGCCACATCACCCTTGCATATTTTGACCAGAAGAGTACCGTAGACTATATCGGAGCAGCACAGGGACTGCCCATCTGCTTCGATGCAAAAGAATGCCACAGGGACTCGTTCCCGCTCGCCAACATCCACACCCATCAGATGCAGTTTATGGAGGATTTCGAGGCGCAGGGCGGCGTTGCTTTTTTTCTGGTCTTTTTCACACAGCAGCACCGATTTTATTACCTTTCTTTTGAAGAGGCGCTGTTTTTCTGGAACCGCTCCAAACAAGGCGGACGCAAGAGCTTCCGGGTTGACGAACTGAAGGAAGCTTATTTTTTTGAAGGTGAAAAAGGATTCTTTGTCCCGTACCTAAAGCTGATCAACCAGGATCTGGCTGAAAGGAGTTCATAAATCATGACAAACCAACGACTCCATACCCCGGAAGGCGTCCGGGATGTTTTTGGCAGCAGCTGCGACAACCTGCAGTATTTGGAAAACAGGCTTTCCGAAACCATCGAAAGCTTCGGGTTCCGGCAGATGAAGCCGCCTGCCTTTGAATTTTCAGATGTATACGGAGAAGCGATCGGAACCGTACCGGAAAACGAACGATACCGCTTTTTTGACCGGGAAGGGAACACCCTGGTCCTGCGGCCGGACTTCACCCCCTCGATTGCGCGGGCTGCGGCAAAATATTTTCCGGACCAACAGGTGTTGCGCCTGTCATACCGCGGGCATATTTTCCAGAACCACAAAGGGCTGCAGGGGCATCTGCGTGAAAAAAGCCAGATCGGCGCAGAACTGATGGGGGAGAACAGTGCCTATGCAGATGCAGAGATCCTCTCGCTTGCCACCAGGGCACTGCTTTCCACCGGACTGAAAGATTTCCGGATCAGCCTCGGTTCTGCGGAAATCTTTGACGGGCTCTGCGAAGCAGCAGGATTTGATGCGGAAGAAACGGACACGCTGACCACCTATGTGACCAACAAAAATTTCTTCGGCGTATCCGAATTCCTTGCAGAGAAACAGGCAGAAAAACAGCTGCCCGCTTCCCTGGTCCGGCTCTTCTCCCTGCTGACGGATACCTATAACGCCCCTTCCGACTGGAACGACCTCTATGATGAATCCAAGGGCTATCCCCGGATCCAGCAGGCGTTATCCCATCTGTATGAAGTAAACAGCATCCTGTCCCTTTATGGCGCCAGCCGCTGGATTTCCTTTGATTTCAGCCTGATCCGCTCGCTCCGTTATTATACCGGAATCATTTTTGTGGGATATACCTATGGCACAGGTACACCAGTGATCCGAGGCGGCAGGTATGACAGACTGCTTGCAAATTTTGGCAGGGATCTGCCCGCAACGGGCTTCGCGATTTCTGTTGACGACCTGCTTCTTGCGCTGGAACGCGGAAAAAAAGCCTTTCCGCAAAAGCCGCCTGCTTCCGTGATCCTGTTTGACGATGAAAACCGTGAGAATGCGATCAAGCGTGCGGAGCGGATGCGCGAAGCCGGAAGTGTCATCCTGCAGCATTATTGCAATAATACAGAACGGGACGCACTGGCAAAGAACTTTGAAGGCCACCGTATTATGATTCTGGGAGAATAATCATGGATCGCTATATAACAGTCGCGCTGGGAAAAGGACGCCTGGCGAAACAGGCAATGGAGCTCTTTGAACGCTCCGGCATTCCCTGTGAAGAAATGAAGGACAAGAACACCCGGAAGCTGATCTTTACAAATGAAGACAAACGGATCCGCTTCTTCCTGTCCAAGGGACCGGATGTCCCCACCTATGTGGAATACGGTGCTGCCGACATCGGCATTGTGGGCCGGGACACGATCCTGGAAGAAAACCGCAACCTTTATGAGGTCCTGGATCTGGGCTTCGGAAAGTGCCGGATGTGCGTCTGCGGGCCGGAAAGCGCCCGGAGCGTCCTGGACGGGCATTCCCTGATCCGGGTTGCTACAAAATATCCCCGGATTGCAAAGGATTATTTCTACAATAAGAAGCACCAGACCGTTGAGATTATCAAACTGAATGGTTCGATCGAACTGGCACCCATTGTCGGGCTGTCCGAAGTCATTGTCGATATTGTGGAAACCGGCAGTACCTTAAAAGAAAACGGGCTGGTCGTGCTGGAAGAAGTTGCGCCGCTTTCCGCCCGTGTCGTCGTGAACCAGGTCAGTATGCGCATGGAACACGAGCGCATCACGGCAATTATTGAAAACTTAAAACAAAACATGCCTGCGGGAGATTAAAAATATGAAGATTTCACATTTGACGCAGAAAAACAAGGCCGAACTGCTGGAGCTTTTGCAGCAGCGCTCCGGCAGCAGCTATCCCGAACAAGAGAAGACTGTCCGGCAGATCCTGTCGGAAGTCCGTGAAACAGGCGATGCGGCACTTTTTTCTTATACCAGGAAATTTGACCGTGCCGACATTTCTCCGGAAACGATCCGGGTGACCGAAGAGGAAATCCAGGAAGCCTACCGTGAAGTTTCCGAAGAATACCTGTCCGTGATGCGAAAGAGCCTCGAGAGCATCCGCCATTACCACAGCAGGCAGCTGCAGAACAGCTGGTTTGAAACGAACGAAAAAGGCGTCTTCCTCGGACAAAAAGTCACGCCGCTGGATCGCGTCGGCGTGTATGTCCCCGGCGGGAAAGCAGTTTATCCGTCCTCGGTACTGATGAACATCATTCCTGCCAAGGTTGCCGGAGTCCCGGAAATCTATATGACAACGCCTCCAGGACCAGACGG
>CADBTO010000009.1 GCA_902797565.1 uncultured Lachnospiraceae bacterium | reverse complement strand
GGAAGCGGAGCAGCGGGCCAGCAGGCTGGTGCAGGCGGGCAGCAGTCCGGTGGCGAGGCATCTGAGCAGCAGACCGGTGCAGAAGCACAAATGCAGAGAAACGCGGCAGGCGGGGAATCGCAGGCTGGCGACTGGGATCAGCAGGCCGGGGCTGAGGCAGACCCTCAGAAGTCTGGCATAGCGGCAGGAAAGCAGCAGACCAGGGCAGCGGCGGGGGAGCAGAACCCGGCAGGGGGGCAGGAAAGCGCACAGGAAGCAGCTGAACCGCCCAGGTTACTGGGGCTGGAGCCAGAACATCAGTTCGAAGTGACACCGGATCTGGATTTCTCTTCTGAACAGGAGTTTGTATTTTCTGGCGAACGCAGTCTGGATTTTGTGCCGGAACCTGTGGTGGAACCCCCGGTCTTTGGCGCAAGACGTGCGCCCCGTCCGGATTCGGCCAGCACCTATATAGACCCCGGTGAGCCGCATACTTTGCCGGAGCATGCCCAGATCCTGGAGCGGGCTTTTTCTATGCCAAAATCCGGTGCGGCAGGCGGGCAGGGAACGCAGCAGCAGGCTTCTTATACAGGAGAGGTGGAAAACGTCCCGCGTGTGTCCGGTAATGCTCCCAAAACCGGTGTGCTTACCGCGATGGAAGCAGAAAAGAATGCAGCCTCTGCGGATCTCTGGGCTCCGTCCCGTCAATTTGCAGAGGAGGATCCGGCAGCGGAAGAGGCAAAAATGCCGGAAATCGTCCCGATTACTTATGTAAACAGCATTGAGGAGACGGCGCCGCCGCCTCCGCCGCCCGAAGAAATCCCTGTGTTTCAGGGGCGGAATCAGGATGCGGATGGAAGCGAAGAGGAACTGTTTTGGGATCCGGAAGGCAGCGGAGGACAGGATGCGGGTGCCAATCTTCTGACAAACGA
This sequence comes from uncultured Lachnospiraceae bacterium, assembly GCA_902797565.1. Lineage (GTDB taxonomy): Bacteria > Bacillota > Clostridia > Lachnospirales > Lachnospiraceae > Weimeria. Next base: position 23,141 of record CADBTO010000009.1, on the reverse strand, counting down.
TAAGCTGGGCGAGATGCGTGCGGAGGCGGCCATCCGTGCCATCCGTGACCGGAAGGACGGGAAAAAAGCAGAGAAGAAGCAGGCAGAGGCAGAGCAGGAAGAGAAGAGCGGGAAAAACGGGAAAAAAGAAAAGCGCCGTACCAGGAAAAAAGAAGTGGTCCTTACCAAAGAAGAAAAACCGCTGGAGTCGGAACAGGAAGATACAAAATATACGATCGGACAATACACGTTCAGCAGCTTTCATGAATATCGGGACGCACGGGAAGATGTCAAAAAGATAGAAGCGATCCATGAGAAACTGGATATTCAGGATCCGGAGGTTGCAGTCCGCCTCTATAATATGATCCGGGACGGCGAGATTGTGCTCAAGACAAAGATCGGAGACAGCTTCAAGGCGCATCTTTCGGATATCGTTGCAGAGAAATCCAGAGGTATCCTGAAAGAGCACGAGGTGGTTGAGACTGCGGAGAAAAAGGTTGGTGTGCAGCGGGTGGTCGGGATGGCGCTTATTTCCGTTGCGGCAATCCTGTTCGCGTATTTCGGATTTTCTGAAATTGAGAACCGTCTGACGGCGCAGCGTCTGAAGCAGATGTCCCAGGAAGCAAACGAAAAGGGGCAGCAGGGGAAGGCGGGGCAGGCAAGCAGCCAGCAGGCAAAATCGGTGGACAAGGATCCGTTTGCAAAGAAGAAGAAAAAGATCGACGAGTCCACACTGACGGTTCTGCCGGAATATGCGGAACTCAAACGGCGGAACAAGGATATGGTCGGCTGGATTACGATTCCGAATACAGACGTGGATTATGCTGTGGTACAGCGGGACAATTCGTTTTATCTGAACCACAACTTTGACGGCGCGGAAGATGCGAACGGGACACTGTTTGTGGATTACCGCGGGAATGTTGTCAACCCGACCACGAATACGATTATCTATGGGCACAACATGAATTCCGGCCTTATGTTTGGTGGCCTGAAGTCCTATCTGGATGAGGATTACTTCCATGAACACCGGAAAATCAAGTTTGATACCATATATGAAAAGAGGACTTATGAAATCGTGGCAGTTTGCCTTGCTGAAGTAGAATACGAGGATGACAATACACTGCGTTACTACAACTTTATCAATGCCAAGAACCTAAACGAGTGGGACGCATTTACCAGTATTGTGAAGAACTTCTCTGCTTTCAAGGGTTCTGTGAATCTGGAAGCAGGGGACGAAGTGCTGACGCTTTCGACATGCAATAATTATACGGAAGACGGAAGGCTGTTTTTGGTAGCAAAACGTATAAAATAAAAAAACCTTTGCAATCCGCAGAAACTGTATTATAATACTGCTATTCGTGCCGCGCGTGCCTGGCCGGCCGCCGAAGTGCCGTGCGGGTCGGTCCAGCTGCCGAAGTGCTGCGCGGGTCGGTCCAGCTGCCGAAGTGCTGCGCGGGTCGGTCCAGCTGCCGAAGTGCACCGTGCATCGACCCGGCTGCCGAAGTGCTGCGTGCGCGGCGGGAATAGACAGAGTATATAAAACGACGAGTAGAGATGGGGGGATAGAGCTTTGTTCAAGATGAAACATTCTACAAAAGTGGGCTGGCTGTTGATCACGCTGGCGTTGATACTGGGGGCATTTCTTCTGGCGGGGCGCAGTTCCCTCGCGGACCAGCCAAGGGACAAGGGGCTGGTGCTTGGAGATCATGGGAAGCGCCTGATCCGGTATGAAGGAAATGCGGAGCATGTGACCGTGCCGACGGGCGTTGTGACGGTGGAGAAAAAAGCGTTCAAGGGAACGTCTGTGCAGCGTGTGGACTTTGCCAGTACCGTGACGGATATGGGCAGCGGCGTATTCAGCGGCTGCAAGGATCTGGAACAGGTGACGCTGGGGAATGTTGAAGCGATTCCGGCGGATACGTTTTCTGACTGTGAAAGCCTTTCGGATGTGACGATACCTGGTACGGTGAAGGAAATCGGGAGCAATGCGTTTTCCGGCTGTAAGTCCCTGGGGTCGGTTTCTCTTCCGGAAGCGATTACCAATATCGACTATGAAACTGCGTTCCAGGATTGCAAGAAGTTAAATGCAGTTTCGATTTCGAATAATTCCTTTTATTCTACTGAAGATGGGAGCCTGTTCAATGCGAGTGGGACACGGCTTCTGAAGGTTCCGGAAGGGAAGAAAGCGATTTCCCTCAAGAAGGGCGTTACCGCGATTGGTACGGGTGCGTTTTCAGGGAACCAGAAGATTAAGCAGGTAGTACTGCCTGGAACCGTGGATACGGTGGAAGATGAGGCATTCGGGCATTCCGGCGTGGAGACGCTGAATGTGCCGGAGAGCGTGACCCAGTTTGGGCGGCAGAGCAAGTGGAAGCCGGAAACGATCTATGGCTATGGCGGGAGCGAGGCAGAAAGCTTTGCGTCGCAGGCAAATGTGAAGTTTGTGGATCTGAAAGCAGAGAGCCAGCTGGATGAGACCTATGATACGGGCGAAGATGACGAGGATGTTGATGCCCGGATGTATCCGGATGATCCGGAGGATTCTGATGATCCGGATGATCCGGGGGATACTGAAGATCCGGATAATCCAGACGAACCGGATGATCCCGAAGATCCGGACGATGAGGATGAGCCGGGACCGGATGATCCGGCAGAGGCGCATATGGAAGATCCGGCGGGCTATGACGACGACGACGACGAGGATGAGGAATACGTCGAGGTGAATGCGACGGACGATAACGGTGCCAGCACGAAGAAGCAGAATCAGACATCCCGCAAGCCTGCGTCGAGGACGACCACGACCCGGCGGCGCAGCGGCGGAACGACCGTCCGTACATCGCAGCGCAGCAAGGATGCCACGCCGAAGACGGCAGACATCCATATCGACCCTCGGTATATCCTGTGCCTGGTTCTTCTTGTTGGAGGCGCATATGTCGTCATTTCCAGTCAGTGGAGAGGCATCCGCCTTGTAAAGAAGGGCTGGGAGAAGAATCAAAAACAGTGGGAAGATGAGGAAGAATAAAACAGAAAATCGAGCAGGGGGGATTCGCATCCCCCCTGCTCGATTTTTATCATTTATTCCGCCAGCATTCGTCTCACCCGGCACTCTGTGTCGAATAGGTATATACATTGGAACTTCGGAATACGGTATCGGAAGATCCAAGCTGGTTCACCATGATGGAATCGCCCTCTTCCAGCTGTGCATCAGAGAGATTCACCGTGAGCACCTGCCCGCTTTCATAGGTCGTGGGGAGCTTCTCGCCGTTCAGGAAAACGCTGCTCCACCTTGTGAAGCCTTCTCCGTATATGTGGATTTTTCCATGGAACGTATAGGCGCGATCCACGACGACTTCCCGGATTCCCATCACGATATTCGACGGGGGATAGGGGTCTTCGCCCAGATCCTGCGTCGTATAGGCGTACCGCTTGCCGTAGAGCAGGTCATACTGGAGCTGCTGCAGATTCCCCAGATACGCGTCGGTGCTCGGGTTCACCTGCTGTTCAAGCATTGTCTGATTGTAATCAACAATCGTGCCGCCATGGATGCCCAGCCGGTCAAAATACTCGGAAACCAGCTGGAAAGAAGTCAAATCCTTGTCCTGTTTCGCCATCCCGAAGTTGTTCCATGTGATGTATTTGGTCTGGTACAGGTCATGCGTCTTTACTTCGTCGTTGGTCAGTCCCATCGTGGGCAGGTGGTCGCCAAACATAATGACCAGCGAAGGTTCTCCGCGTTCTTCCAGCATCTGGGTCAGCCCTTTGATAAACCGTTCTTCATTATGTAACATCTGGATATAATATTCCCATTGGTTTTTGAGTTCTTCATCTTTTTTGTGAACCGTGACCGGAATCTCCGGATCCGGGATGATCCGCTCTTTCGGGTAATCGCCATGGGTTCCTACTGTAATCGTGTAACAGTAATCCGGGCCTTCAGTAGAATCCAGAGCGTCTTTGGTCGCTCCAACCAGGATGTCATCAAGCGGCCAGGTTCCCATAGGCGTATAATCCGTAATATCCAATAATTCCTTGCTTGTGAAGGTATCAAAACCCATCATCGAAAAGGCATTTTTTCGGCTGTAGAAATTCCCGCCGTTATTGTGTACGACATGGGTATGGTAGCCCAGCTTTTTGATGACGTCCGCCGTGCTTTCGCAGTCTGTTTTTTTGAGGATCGTTTTCTGCGGGTATTCACCGGGCCCGAAGAACTGGCAGTTCATACCGGTGAGAACCTCAAACTCTGTGTTGCAGGTTCCCGCACCCACCACAGGCACGGTACAGTGCCCGCTGGAATAATTCTTTTCCAGTTCGTGGAAGGCGGGAATGGGATCCTGCGCGCATTCAATGAACTTGCATTCCGAAACATCGAAATAGGATTCCAAAAGCACGACAATGATATTCGGCTTGTCTTCTTTCAGCGTGCTTTCGTCTTTTGTGTTCGACTGGATGATCGAATCAATCTTGGACTCACTGTAGAGCAGGGGGCGGTGCATACCGCGTCCGAGCATAGACATCCCGAAGCCGTAGAGATAGCCATTGTCCAGATAACCCTGGGAAAGATTCCCGAAATACCGGTCAAGATAGCGCGTGTTCTGTCCCAGCTTTGTCAGCGGAGGGAGAGAGCAGAAGCAAATGGCGACCAGCAGGATGCGCCAGGGCAGCTTGAAGCGGTGCTCCTGTACGGGTGCCTTGATAAAAAGCAGGACCAGCAGTGCGATGAAGAGGATGAGCGCGGCAACAGACAGCATCGCCTGTGTCCGTGTGAAATACTGGGTATTCTGCATGGTCAGAAGGTCGCCGATCATAGAAATATCCGTAAACCCGAACGGAGATACGCGGTTGATCAGGACGATGCAGTTGATGATCCCCAGGGTCAGGAACACCCCAAAGATGACCAGCCGTACTACAGTCTGGTGGCGGAACAGAAACACCAGGGTGAATGCCACGAAAATAACATAGGCATTGTATACAAAGGCACCCGTATGGTATTTTGTGTATTGCATGGCTTCCAGAAAGGAATGCCGCGAAAGCCATTCCAGCAGGAAAGACATGCCAAATGCGAGTGGAATATGGAACAGCAGGGCATATTGGTTCAGGAAATCATCCAGGCCGCTGCCGAACTTTTTCAGATTTTCTTTCATCTGTGTATTTGCCTCCTTGAATAATAAAAGTTGATACATTATAATATAATCGCACGAAAGAAACAAGAGGGGAAGTGGATGAATTATGACAAATCGAGGCAGGAGCCTGCGATTCCGGGAAATCGGAATCAAGCGGGAAACCAAGATACGGATTGCGGTATTAACAGGGATCTTCCTATGTTCCCTGGTGCTTTTTGAATGTTTGCTGAATGTCCATCGGGAAGAAGTGGGAGATATTGTATCGGAACCGGGGAATCCCATTATCCGGACTTTTGCGTATGACCAGGAACTTTCGATCCTGCGGGGCTATGGAAATGACATGGATGCAGCGTTTATGCGGGAATCGATTGTGCCCCTGCCGGAAAGCCGGGAGTTTGTGCTGCATATTGAGCCTTATGGGAACAAGCTGGGGACGCTCTCGTATGAACTGCGGAGCTTGGATACCAGCCGGAAAATTGACAGCGGGGAATTTCGCAAAAAAAAGCTGAAAGGCGGAAAGGTGGGGGCAACGGCCACGCTTTCCAATCTGCTTGAACAGGGGGTGGAGTATCTGGTCATCCTCACGCTGGATACCAAAGGGAAGCAGCTTCGGTTTTATACCAGGGTGCTGATTCCGGTTGATGCGCACGTCCAGGAATGCCTGGATTTTGCGAAGCGTTTCCACAATACATCCCTGAGTGAGAATTATACGGCATTGGCGGATTATCTGGAGCCCAAAGAGGATGTGGATACGGATACGCTCAGCCGTGTTACGATCAACTCTTCGATCGCACAGGTGGCATACAACGATTTTGGCGGGAAAGTGGTGGGAGACGTTGTGACGGAACTTAAGGATATTTCGGACAGCTTCTGTACGATCTCCAAACAGTTCCTGATGAAGCGGAAAAACCATTATTTCACGCTGCATGAAGATTTCATGGTGCGTTATACCCCGGACCGGATGTATCTGCTGTCCTATGAACGGACCATGGATGAGCTTCCCGGCAAGGCGGCGTTTACGGCGACAGAGAATCTGCTGGAAGTTGGTGTGGCACCGGATCCGTTTGAGTTATGGGAAAACGAGACAGGGACGATCTGTGCTTTCAACAAGGCGGGCAGCCTGTTTGAGTACAATCTGGAGAAGAAGCAGCTGATGCAGGTGTATTCGTTTGCCAGTGGAAAGATCAATGAATCGGATGTACGGGTGTATTATGATGGCCACGGTATCAAGGTACTGAAAATCGACGAGAACGGAAACATGGATTTTGTTGTCTATGGTTATATGAACTCCGGTGTGCACGAAGGCAAATGCGGTATGTCCATCTGCCATTTTGACAGCACGATATCCCAGGTCCGGGAAGAGGCGTTTGTGTCTACCACCAGCCCCTATCAGATTCTGGGCGCAAGCTTCTCTGAACTGATCTACCGGAGCGGCAGCGGGCAGATCTATATTATGCTGGGAAATGCCCTGGTACAGATTGAGTCCGATGGGACGCGGGCGGCAGAGGTGATCAGCAACCTTACGGACGGCCAGTATGCCGTGTCCGCATCCGGACGCTATATTGCATGGACGGATACTGCGGGGCTGGAAAAGACGATTTATATCTGGGACCTGCAGGAGAACCGGAGAATTTCTCTGGAGGCGCAGAAGGGGCAGTATCTGAAGCCGCTCGCGTTTATCGGTGAGGATTTCGTGTATGGAAAGATCCGGAAGTCGGATCTTGTATCCGGGTCTGGAACAACGCCGATGTATGCGCTTTCGATTGACGCGATCCGGAAGCACAAGACCAGGAGCCTGAAGGAGTACCGGAAGAAAGGAATCTTTGTCACGGATGTGGATGAAGAGTCCGGGACATTGTTTTTGAAACGGGCAAAGAAGTCTGAAGGGAAGTTTGTTCCGGTAAAAAGCGATACGATCATTTCCAGCGAGAACAACCGGCAGGCGAATGTGCAGGTATACAACAAATCCAGCAGCCTGCTGGGCGAGGTGAAAGAAATCAGCCTGCGGAAGCTGAAGCTTTCTGAAGAACTGGGTGAGCGTGCGCTGGATCTGGTGATGGTGCCCATCATCGGGGATCGTACTGGAAAAGGCATATTTATCGAGATATCGGAGAAGCAGACCAAGTATTATGTCTATGTTGGCGGAAGCATCATCTATTCGGGCACGAGCCTGCGGCAGGCGATCCGGATTGCAGACAAGCAGCTGGGCGTGGTGGTCAGCAGTATGCAGCAGCCGATCTTCCGCAGCGGGAAGGCGCTGTACCGGCTGCCGGACGGCACGATTCCGGAGCCGTTCCAGAAAGTCCGGACCAGCGAGAATCTGCTCAATCTGACAGGCTGTACCCTGGAACAGGTTTTGTATTATGCCTCGATCAATGAACCGCTTTATGCGCAGCTGCATGGAGAGATGGTCGCGATTACGGGATACAATTCCCTGTCTGTGAACATCTACCACTTCGGCAGCGGGCGCAGCAACATGGTTGACCGTAATAAGGCAGCAGAGCAGTTTTCTGAAAGCGGCAATGTGTTCTATGCACTGCACGGAGTGGATCAGGAAGCGCCCTAAACGAGCAGGGGGATTTGCGTCCCCCCTGTTCGTTCGCGAGCCTCCGGTCGGCGTATGCCGGTTTTTACCGTTTGGCGGCTCTGTGATGAAGAAAAACCCCCTCGCCAAAAGGCGAGGGGGTTTTCTTTATCGCAGAGCCGCTGTTACTGCCGCTCCAGTTCTTCTTTGTACCGATTGACAAAGGTCTCGATCCTCTCATAGGGATCCAGAAGTGTGGAGATCGAGCAGTCATGGTTCAGGGTGTCGATGATATAGGCGATGTACTTGCTCATATCGCAGTTGATGTAGTAGTCCCGGCTGAGCAGATCCGGGGTCTGGTACACGAGGTTCGTTGTGGCGATCTTGTAGATCAGGCCCTCTTCCACGGCTTTGTCGAAACGATCCAGGCCGTTCGTGAACAGGCCGAAGGTCGTGACGGCAAAAATCCGGTTTGCCTTCCGCGCCTTAAGTTCCCGCGCCACATCAAACATGCATTCACCGGAAGAGATCATATCGTCCACGATGATGACGTCTTTCCCTTCCACAGAGGTTCCAAGGAACTCGTGTGCCACGATCGGGTTCCTGCCGTCCACGATGCGGCTGTAGTCGCGGCGTTTGTAGAACATTCCCATGTCTACGCCGAGGATGGAAGCCATATAAACCGCGCGGTTCGTGCCGCCCTCGTCCGGGCTGATGATCATCAGGTGGTCGTTGTCCAGTTTGATATCCGGCACTTCAGACAAAATCCCCTTGATGAACTGGTAGGCAGGCTGTACGGTCTCAAAGCCATGCAGAGGGATTGCGTTCTGTACCCTGGGGTCATGTGCATCGAAGGTGATGATATTGTCCACACCCATGGCGACAAGTTCCTGCAGGGACAGGGCACAGTCCAGGGACTCCCTGGAAACGCGCCGGTGCTGCCGCCCTTCATACAGGAAGGGCAGAATGACCGTGATCCGGTGTGCCTTGCCTTCCGCAGCAGCAATCACACGCTTCAGGTCGCAGAAATGGTCATCCGGGGACATGTGGTTGGTGTGTCCGCAGAGAGAGTAGGTCAGACTCCAGTTGGTTACATCAAGCATGATGTACAGATCCAGCCCGCGAACGGACTGGTTGATCACGCCCTTTGCCTCTCCGGTGCCGAACCGTGGAACCGCCACATCTACCAGGAACGAGGGGCTCCGGTAACCGGAAAAGTTGATGTCATCCAAATGGTCGGACTGCCGATTGGCCCTCCATTTCACCAAATAGTCATCCACCTTGTGTCCCATGTCCTCGAAGCTTTTCAGGGAAATAAGGCCCAGGGGGGCGACTGGTTTTCGGGTTTTCAAGGTGTCGTCGTTTCGTGGCATGGTATTCTCCTTTAACTTGAATGAGGCTGCTCCCTGGGGATGGCGTCTTCGAGGCGCAGGTCATACCCAAACAGATACAGCCAGACATACCGGTGGGATATACGGGAAAACACGCGTTCCGTATACCTCTCCATAAACTGCTCCATGGTATTGTTTGTGGAGATGACTGTTGCCTTTCCGGACAGCAGCCTCTCGTTGACACAGGTAAATAGCGCGGAGCCTGCGAAGGAACTGGGGATTTCCGTTCCAAGGTCATCCAGGATCAGCAGGTCGCTTTGGATCATAACGTCGTAATCCTGTCCGCCGGGCGGACCGTTTTCGCCGCCGCGATAGCTTTTGCCTTGGCTCCGGAACATATGGCCGGAGCACAGGTCAAAAAACTGTGCGGCAGTCAGATATACTACGGTTTTTCCAAGATCGAGCACACTGCGTGCAATACAGCTGGACAGCAGGGTCTTCCCGATCCCGGTCGAACCATACAGGACCAGGTTCGAGGGAATATGCTGGTCATGCTTTTCATCAGCGCGAAGGCCCTCCGCAATCCCGGACACGAAAAGCCGGGCGGTTGCAAGCGCGGATGCGGCAGCATCATAGGAGCTGCGTCCGCTGCTCCGGTCGATGAAACTCCTGGAATAACGGGAAAGCTCGAAGGCATCAAACGCGCGTTCCGGCAGGGATGCCATGACCGTATTCTGGGAAAACCGCGCATTCAGCAGCTTCTGCCGGAAGCAGAGGCAGGGCTGTCCATCGACAAAGCCGCTGTCTTTGCAGCGCATGCAGACATAGGGCGGGGACAGGAAATCCTCGCCCAGCCCGTAGGCAGACAATAACTGGGAACGTCGGTGTACCAGCATACCGATCCGGTCATGCAGACCTGGCAGAGGCTCATCAAAAGAGGCCAGTGACATCTCCCGGATTTTCGTATCGATCTCAGCGAAGGCAGGATCGCGCCGGTACAGGTATTCCCGCCGATCCCGGATCAGATAGTCCCGCTGCCGCTGCCGGTCTTTGTATTCCTGTAGAATTTTATCATAAGTAGAATTTGGAACAGCCATGTCTTGCTATGCCCGTTAATATGTTTTTTGCAGGAGCTTCTTTTCCAGCTCGCCCATGTCGTAGCTGCGCTCATTGAAACTGTGGAGTTTCTGGTAGGCGCTGTCTGAGAGTGCGGAGCCAGTACCACTGCCGCCGCGCAGCGTACCAGCCGGCCTGCTGCTGCCTGCCTGGTATCTGGCTTTCTGGGCCGCCTGCCAGTCTTTTTTTGCCTGCTGCGCCTGGGCCAGCGTATGGATATGCTCTGCTTTCCACCGCTTCAGAATAGAATCCGTGTATTCGAATTTCGGCTCGCCCAGTTTCAGGATGCAGCGGTCAAAGGCTTCGATGATCATGTCCGTTCCAAACCCGTAGTCCTGCATCCAAGTGGCAAGAAAGCGTTCCTCTGCCGGCAGGAAAGCACGCGCGTATCCGATTGTGCGCCGGATCTGCTGCAGGCTGTCTGCCAGGTCTGCTGCAGGCTGCACGGAACCTTGCAGGGCTGCGGAAATGCCGTCAGAATCCCCGCAGGATTCTGAATACCCGGATTCCGGATCCGTGCGCGCAGTCATTCCCGATCCCATACCGGGTTCTGCTTCTGCGTTTCCCTCTGTTTCCTGATAGGATCCGAGGACTTCTTCCCGCTCCCGGCTGGACAAAACCAGCTGGTTCAGCTCTTCGATGCTCATACCCTGTTCGCAGACATAGGTCGCAAGCAGGCTTTCGATCGTGTCGCTGGAAAAAGCGAGCTCTTCGTGCCAGAAATTCAGCAGCTCTTTTTCTTTTGCGGTGGGGCGTTTCTTCATATACCGTTCCGCAAACAGCATGATCAGACGCGTGTCCTTGTCGTGCAGCATACTGGAATCGAAGGGCACGAGCGAAACTTTGCGCCGGGAAGCCGACGGTTTCTTCTGCGGAGCAGGGCGTCTCTGCGGCTGCGGCAGATCCCTGGAATCGAGGAAGAACGAAAACTTCCCTGCGTCATCCCGTGTGGCTGAACGTGCAGCGGCTGAAGGACGCGGCATCTGGGCAGTACGCAGCGGCACGGATGCAGGCGCCGCTGCCTGTGCAGCACCATACGGTTCCTGTACCATAATATCCGTCACTGCCCCGTTCGCCATGAACAGGTCAAACAGCCCCAGATCCGCCCAGTAGGACAGCGCGGCATTTGCGCAGTTTTCGCTGAGGCAGAGTGCTTCCGCAATCTGGCTGGCAGCTGGCTGGCAGCCGCTTTTCCCGACCGAGCGGAGCGCGTACAGATATACTTTGACATACTCGCCCGGCGCGTCTGCCATATACTGGTCAATAAAACTGTTTGAAACCAATGTACTGCTGTGTTCTGCAGGCATACTGCACCTCCGAATGACCATATGGAACCTCCCCTCAAAAAATCCCTTCGTGTGCATCCAGGCATCTCCCAATACCTGTTAAAAAACGCATCCACGGAGTTTTGGTTTTTAATATTTCTCCCCGCACTTAGACTACCACATCCCGCAAAAGAAATAAAGCACAAACTTTTCAACGCTGCGGTGCGGAAGTTATCAACAAGTGCTGTGGAAAAGTGGAAAAGTGGGAAGGCTATTCGGTTTTCATGATTTTGCAAGCAGTTGTTCACCGACCGTGAAGACATTGCCTGCGCCCATAGTTATCAACAAATCATCGTGCAAAAGTTCCTTTTGTAGAAATTGCACAATTTTTTCAAACTCTGGAATATAGGCGCATTCCGTGCCTTTTTCCTGGATTTTCTGCTGCAGGTCGCGCGAGGAAATCCCGTAGATATCATCCTCGCGGGCAGCGTAGATATCCGGAAGGATGACGAGATCCGCAGCAGAAAGCGCGTCTGCGAAGTCCTCCAGGAAGGCTTTGGTCCGCGTATAGGTGTGGGGCTGGAACACCACGACAAGCCGATTTTTCGGAATCTTGGCAGCGGCGGAAAGCGCGGCACGGATTTCCGTCGGATGGTGGGAGTAGTCGTCCACGACCGTTGCGCCATGATAGGTTCCTTTGTGCTCAAAACGCCGCTTTGTGCCTCCGAAATCGGCAAGCCCTTTTGCGATCTGCGTAAATGGTAACCCCATACAATCGCACACAGCAATCGCAGCAATCGCATTGCTGACGTTATGCTCGCCGGGGACGGAAAGCCGGATCTGTCCCAACGCTTCAGCCTGGCCATCCGCCGTACGGCGGCAGCAGGTAAAGCTGCCGCATCCCTGTTCATTATACTGGATGTCCGCTGCAAAGAAATCGGAACTATCGGATAATCCGAATGTATAGACTTTGCACGGAAGCCCTTCTGTAATGGCCTGGAAACCGGAAGTCCCTTCGTGGATGATCAGAGCGCCGTCTGCCGATGTATTCTCGGCGAAGTGCCGGAAGCTGTGGATGATATCGTCCAGATCTTTGAAAAAGTCCAGATGCTCTGCCTCCACATTGAGGATCACGGAATACTTCGCCCGGAACTCAAAGAAGCTGTTGGAATATTCGCAGGCTTCTGTCAGGAAGATATCCGAGGAACCAACATGGATATTGCTGCCGATTGCCGGGAAAATCCCGCCGATCGAGAGCGTCGGGTCTTCTTCGCCGCAGAGCAGGATCTGGCCAAGCATGGAAGAAGTCGTGGTCTTCCCATGGGTTCCTGCCACGGCGATGGAGCGTGGATAGTGGTCCATGATCTGCCCGAGCAGCTGCGCCCGTGTCAGAAGCGGAATGGAACATTCCTGTGCCCGCTTCAGTTCCGGATTGTCCGGGTGTATTGCGGCAGTATACACGACAGCATCTTCGGAACCGGTCAGGTTGTCTGCTGACTGGGGATAGGAGATGGACGCGCCTTTTTCCTCCAGCTGCCGGGTCAGCGGGGAGGGGGTTTTGTCGGAACCGGAAACCGCAAAGCCGCGGTCCAGGAGCACCTCAGCAAGTCCGCTCATGCTGATGCCGCCAATTCCGATGAAATGTATATGGTTTGCTTTTGATAAATCAATCTGATAAGTCGTTTTGTCTGACATGGTACTTGCTCCCTTGCGATAATCTGGGAAACGCAGGATGCGCCTCCGCTGTTCTAGGACAGCAGGTCAAAAAACGGGGTTCTGCCTGCAAGTCCACCTTGTATTATATAGGGAATCCGTGGATTTTTCAAGCCTTGTAGAAATCGTAATAAAAAAAACATTTGCCTGATTTTTTTTTGGTAATCTTGTTGCATAATACGATGTGTATATGCTATAATGTGCAAACATGATTTGTTGCAGGATTGGAACATGGGGTGTCTGTTTTGTGCACCTTTCCGATCTTTGGCTAAATGGAACCACAAATGAGTAACAATGAGTAGAAACGCAGAGGGCAAATCTTTTTGCGCGGCGTTTCGCCTACAGGCCGCGGGCCGGGTGTTCGTGGCAGCTCTATGATGCGAGGTGACTGGAATGAGTAGTAAGGAAATGGTTGCTATGCTGCTGGCAGGCGGACAGGGCTCCAGACTTGGGGTGCTGACGCAGGATGTAGCGAAGCCAGCGGTTGCATTCGGCGGAAAATACCGGATTATCGATTTCCCGCTGAGCAACTGCATCAATTCAGGGATTGATACCGTGGGCGTTCTGACACAGTATCAGCCTCTGGTTCTGAATTCCCATATCGGGATCGGTGTGCCCTGGGATCTGGACAGGAACTACGGCGGCGTGTCCGTGCTCCCGCCCTATGAGAAGAGCGAGGACAGCTCCTGGTATTCAGGGACGGCAAACGCGATCTATCAGAACATCAATTTCATCGAAGAATATGATCCGGAATATGTGCTGATCCTTTCGGGGGACCATATCTATAAAATGGATTACGAGGCAATGCTTGATTTCCACAAGCAGAACCAGTCGGATGTGACGATTGCGGTCATCCCGGTGCCTTGGGAAGAGGCGAGCCGCTTCGGTGTCGTGGTTGCGGATGAAAATAACCGGATAACCGAATTCCAGGAAAAACCGGAAAATCCGAAGAGCAACCTTGCCAGCATGGGGATTTATATTTTCTCCTGGAAGGTGCTGAAAGAGTCCCTGCTGAAAAATAAAGACCAGAGCGGGCTGGACTTCGGGAAGCATGTCATTCCGTATATCCATGGAAACGGGCAGCGGGTCTTTGCATACGAATTCAACAGCTACTGGAAGGACGTAGGAACACTGGGTTCGTACTGGGAAGCAAATATGGAACTCATCGACCTCATTCCGGAGTTCAACCTGTATGAGGAGTTCTGGAAGATCTATACGCAGCAGGATAAGATTGAGCCGCAGTTCATCGGGGAAAATGCGAAGGTCACGAAGTCCATTATCGGCGCGGGCGATACGATTGACGGGGAAGTGACAGGTTCTGTCCTGAGTGCGGGTGTGGTGGTCGAAGAAGGTGCAGTCGTGAAAGACTCCATCATCATGAAGAATACGATAATCCGAAAAGGTGCTCATATCGAAAAGTCGATTATTGCGGAAGATTGCGAAATCGGCGAAAATACGGTGCTTGGTGAAGGGGAATATGCAGAAAGCAAACTTTCAACCAAGGTATACGCGTTTGACCTCGTGGTGGTTGGGAACGGCAGCGTGATCCCGGCAAATGTGACGATTGGGAAGAACGTGGCAATCCGTGGGGTGACGACAGAAAACGATTATCCGGAGCACAAGCTGGAGAGCGGTGGTTATATCATTAAGGCAGGTGAGGGAGCATGAAAGCATTAGGAATCATTTTGGCAGGGGGAAACTCATCACGGATGCGGAACCTGTCGGATAAACGGGCGATCGCTGCAATGCCGGTGGGCTGCAGCTATCGGAGCATTGATTTTACACTCAGCAACATGACCAATTCCAGGATTCAGACAGTTGCTGTATTATCACAGTACAACGCGCGTTCTTTGAACGAACATCTGAATTCTTCGAAATGGTGGAATTTCGGACGGAAGCAGGGCGGACTGTTCCTGTTCGCCCCGACCGTGACAGCGGACAACAGCTGGTGGTATCGGGGCACGGCGGACGCAATGTGGCAGAATATCGACTTCCTGAAGAAGCGCCATGAGCCGTATGTGGTCATTGCCAGCGGCGACTGTGTGTACAAGATGGACTTTGCACCGGCACTTGAGTACCATGTCCAGAAGCAGGCGGACATTACCGTGGTCTGCGCGAAGGCACCGGACGGGGATGATATCAGCCGTTTCGGAACCGTGAAGATTGAAAATGACGGTGTGATTTCCGCGTTTGAAGAGAAACCGATGCTTGCGCATTCCAATATCGTTTCCACTGGTGTTTATATTATGCGCCGCAGGAAGCTGATCGAGCTGCTGGAGCAGTGCAACCAGGAAGGCCGGTACAACTTCGTGACGGATATCCTGATCCGTTATCTGGGGATGAAGAGCATCTATGCGTATATGCTGGATACTTATTGGAGCAATATTGCATCCGTAGAATCGTATTATCGGACAAATATGGATTTCCTGAAGCCGGAAGTACGGAAATTCTTCTTTAACGAAGAACCGAAGATCTATTCCAAGGCGTATGACCAGCCGCCTGCAAAGTTCAATGTGGGCAGCAGCGTGAAGAATTCGCTGGTTGGAAGCGGTTGTATTATCAACAGCCAGGTGGAAAACTCGGTCATCTTCAAGAAAGTGTTTGTGGGAAATAATTCGATTATTCGAAATTCTATCATCCTCAATGGCGCGTACATTGGCGATAACGTCCGCGTGGAGAACTGTATCGTGGAAAGCAACGAAACGCTTCTTTCGGATACGAACTATATCGGCGAAGGCGAGATCCGGATCGTTACAGAGAATAACAATCGTTTCGGCGTCTGAGCAGCCGGCTGAAATGCGTTTCAGTGGGTGGCGGCAGAAACGCTCCTTCCAGCGATCCATTGCGGATCATCGCGGATGCTCGAGGATGACCATGGAGGCTGTCTGATTGGCAATCTCGATGAAAGCAAAATTAACTTCATGTACTTTATTCATTTTTGTATTGACAAAGAAAATGACATTATGTATATAATTATGGGTGACTTTTTCTTTGTCCTTTGCATATGGAAAGCCGGGAGCCATAGAGGCAGGATGTTGGCGTTTATGGGAGCGGCGGGGAAAAGTACAGAAAAGAGTGGGCTGCCGGGCAGTCTTGGAATCAGGAGGAAGAAAGTATGACAATCACAGACATCAGGATCCGCAGGATTGAGAAGGAAGGAAAAATGAAGGCTGTCGTTTCGGTGACCTTCGATGATGAGTTCGTGGTACACGACATCAAGATCATCGACGGTGAGAAAGGCTTGTTTATTGCGATGCCCAGCCGGAAAGCTACGGATGGGGAATACAAGGACATTGCCCACCCGATCAAGTCTTCTATGAGGGAAGAGCTGCAGTCGGCAATTCTGGATCGTTATGAGAAAGAACTGGCAGCGAATGCACAGGCGGAAGAAGCAGCTTCTGCTGAAACGGAATAACATACACCTCGCGAAGCCCCCTGCCGTGGGAGAGCCAAGTCTCAGCGGCGGGGGGCTTTTCTATGCGGCGGCATGAAAAAAGCATGGAAATGATAAAAAAAATGATTGCGCTTTTTTAGAATCGGCGATATAATATAAGATATTAACACTGGGGTTTTTGACCCACGAAGATACGGCACGGTCCTTTTGTTTGGGACTGGCGTTGTCCGAAATGAGGATAAAGAGTTATGCGGATGTTGAAACCAAGGGATCTGGAAGCGGGCATGGTGCTTTCCAGGGACATTACGACAAAACATGGGCAGACCATTGCGCAGGCGGGGTGCGCATTGACAGACCAGCAGATTGCCCGTATGTCCTTCTACAAGATCGACTATGTATATGTAGAGGGAGAGGACCCGAAGCCGGAACCGGAAGAAGAACCTCAGCCGGAGCAGACGGAAGAGAAAAAACCGGAAGAAAAGAAAAAGGAAGCGCCAAAAACCGAAAAATACGAAAAGGTGAAGCGGGTTCGAAACGAGACCATGTCCTATACCCAGTGGATGAAAGGCAGCAGCGAATACCAGGAGTATACCCTGCATTATTCCAAAGCAGTGGCGTATATGAAAGAGATCTTCGCTGCGATTCTGGCAAAAGACTATAAAAACGTGGACAAGAAAAAAATCCTTGCATCGCTGGATCCAATGATCAAGAATAAGACCACGCTGGATATCCTGGACAATATCCAGGCAAACCGTTCCAATGATGATTCCGTATATGCGCATTCGCTGAATGTTTCGCTGATCTCGCGGGGGATTGCGAAGTGGATGAAGGTGGAAAAGGAGCAGCTGAATACCGTGACGCTCGCCGGATATTTCTATAGTATCGGGAAATTGCTGATTCCGGACGAAGTCATGCATAAAAGCGGGAAGCTGACGGAAGCAGAGTTTGCACTGATCCGGACCTATCCCAAAAAGAGCGAGGACATTCTGAAGAAAATTCCCGGTCTGGAGTGGGATATTATTGCGGCAGCCGGGCAGCACCATGAGCGTTATGATGGTTCCGGCTATCCGAATGGGCTGGGCGGGGATGATATCAACCATGTGGCAAGCATCGTGGGTGTTGCGGATGTGTATGACGCGATGACGGCAGCGAGGACTTATCGTGCGCCGAAATGTGCGTTCCAGGTCATTGAGGCATTTGAGAACGATGGGCTCAGCAAGTATGAACCGGCGGTCATTATAGCGTTTCTGGATCATATGGCTTCGTCGTACCAGAACAGCAGGGTGGTGCTTTCAGACGGGCGTGCCTGCCAGGTGGTGTTCCTGAACAAGCACAGGCGTTCAAAACCGATGGTACGGATGGACGATGGCGAAGTGATCGACCTTTCGAAGGCGGGCGATCTTTCCATTACGAGTATCCTTTGATGAATCAGGGGTTTGGGAAACCAAGCCCTTCTTTTTATGCGACGGGGTGCGCAAGGAAAAATCCCGGCTTCGCCGGGCGCACCCCGCGCGACGAGCAGAGGGATGTACATCCCCCTGCCGATCGACAGGGAGGCATTTATACATTATGAAACTAATCGCGGGGCTGGGCAACCCCACATCCAAATATGAGCATACCCGCCACAATGCGGGGTTTGATTGCCTGGACTATATTGCTGGGGAGTTCGGGGCGAAGATCAAAAAGATCGAGAGTAAATTTTCGGCACAGTCCGGAGACTGCATCATCGAGGGGGAGAAGGTCCTGCTGGTGAAGCCGCAGACATATATGAACGAGAGCGGGCGTTCGCTGCGTGCCTACCGGGATTACTACAATCTGGATCCGGCCAGGGATATCATTGTCCTGTCAGACGATGTCACGCTGGCGCCGGGGAATATCCGAATCCGGCAGAAAGGTTCCGCAGGCGGCCACAATGGCCTGAAAAGCATCATCGAGCAGCTGGGTACGCAGGAATTTGCCAGGATCCGTCTGGGCGTGGGTGAGGCAAAGGGAGAAGGGGCGCTCGTAGGTCACGTCCTGGGGCATTTGGGACGGGAAGAGCGGAAACTTCTGGAAGAGGCATTTGAACGCGCGTATGGCGCGGTCCGGCTGATGCTCCAGGGGGATGTGGAACGGGCAATGAGCCTGTATAATGCAAAAGTGGTATGAGTATGCAGGCAGTGGGCAAGGGTGGTGCTGGGATGGAGCAGGATAATCGGAAAGAAGGCAGTACAGGCGTAATTCTGGAGCCGGCGGTGCGGCTTTCACAGATCGAGGCGCTCCGGGACGCGCTGGAACGGCAGGGCGATGTGTATGAGCTGGGTGGTGTGCTGGACGCGGCAAAAGCGCACGTTACAGAGGCGCTGTCCCTGCCGGGCAGGAAGAAACTGGTTTTGTTTGAAAACGAAACGCGTGCCAGGGAGTTTCTGGAGGAATTCCAGTTCTTTGAGCCGGATGCAATGTTCTATCCGGCAAAAGACCTGCTGTTTTATCAGGCGGACGTGCGCAGTAATACACTGGCACGCGAGCGGATGCAGGTCATAGAGGCGCTCCTGGAAGATCGGGTGGATACGGTCGTGTCCACGGTGGATGCGTGCATGAACCAGCTGGATATCCCGGAAGCAATGGGGCGGGGAATCCTGCGGCTTTCCGTGGGAGATACCTGCGAGATTGCGGATCTTGCGCAGAAGCTGGTTGAAGCAGGTTATGAGAACGCGGGTTCCGTGGAAAATCCTGGGGAATTTGCCCGGCGCGGCGGAATCCTGGACGTTTTTTCACTGACAGCGGAGCTGCCATTCCGGATTGAATTCTGGGATGATGAAATCGACTCGATCCGGGAGTTTGAGCCGGGAACCCAGAAATCACAAGATAATGTGGACGAAGCATGCATTTATCCGGCAAATGACGATGCGAAGCAGGGATGCGGGGGCAGCCTGCTGGCGTATTTTCCGGACGATGCGCTGGTGTTCCTGAGTGAGCCTGCACATATCCTGGAGCGGGGACAGCTGCTTTACCAGGAATATGCCCAGAGCCTGGAGCGGCGCGCGGCGCAGGGGATGGACGTGCCTCCGGAGTGGCAGGGGCTGCTTGCGGTGGAAGCGGTGTTTGGCGAGTGTGCGCTGCATCCGTGTGTGCTTTATGCTTCGATTACGGCGGGCAGCTTTGCGAAACAGGTGCAGCAGCGTTTCGATATCCGGCAGATTTCCGTGAATGCGTATCATGGGGACACCAGCCAGCTGGCCGAAGAACTGCAGTCGTATGTGGGGAAGAAATACCGTGTGTTTCTGGCGGTCTCTTCCCGCACAAAGGCAAAAAGGCTTGCAGAGGAGCTGCAGGACTTTGGCTTGAACGCGTATTTTTCCCAGGGGCTTTCCGAGCAGCTGTTTCCGGGCGATATCTGCGTATTTGCCTGGAATCTTCGCGCAGGCTTTGAATATCCGGATGCCCGTGCCGTTTTCATTACGGAAAGTGATATTTTTGGGAAAGTCCAGAAGAAGCGGCGCAGGAAGCATTATGAAGCAGGAGAGAAGATCCACGCGTTTTCGGAGCTTTCGCCGGGGGATTATGTGGTGCACGAGAATTATGGAATCGGGCGCTATGAAGGGCTGGAGCAGATGGAGTTGGACGGGATCGTCAAGGATTATGTGAAGATCTCCTATGCAAAAGGCTCGGAACTTTATGTGCTGGCCTCCCAGCTGGATCTGATTACGAAATACGGCCAGGTGGGGGATACGCCGCCGCATCTTTCCGATCTGGGCGGCAGCGGGAAGTGGACGAAGACCAAACACCGCGTGAAGGCGGAGATTGCGGAGATTGCGAAAGATCTGGTGGAACTCTATGCCCTGCGGAAGGATGGCAAGGGGTATTGCTATGAGCAGGACACGGTGTGGCAGAAAGAATTCGAGGAATCATTTCCATACGAAGAAACGGAGTCCCAGCTTGCAGCGATCATGGATGTGAAACGGGATATGGAATCGGACCGGATCATGGACCGGCTGGTTTGCGGAGATGTTGGATTCGGCAAGACGGAGATCGCGCTGCGTGCGGCGTTCAAGGCCGTGCAGGACAGCAGGCAGGTGGTGTACCTGTGCCCTACAACAATATTATGCAGGCAGCATTTCCAGACCTTTTCGAACCGGATGAAGGACTATCCGATTACAGTGGCACAGCTGTCCCGTTTCTGCACAGATGCAGAGAATACGCGCACGCTGCATGGGCTGGCAAATGGCAGCGTGGATATCGTGATTGCGACGCACAAGGCGCTTTCGGAGAAGGTGCGTTATAAGGCACTGGGACTGCTGATTATCGACGAGGAGCAGCGGTTCGGGGTCCGGCATAAGGAGAAGATCAAGCAGATGAAGCAGAACGTGGACGTCCTGTCCCTTTCTGCGACACCGATTCCCAGAACCCTGCATACCAGCCTCATAGGTGTGCGGGACATGAGCCTGCTGGAAGATCCGCCGCTGGAACGGACGCCCATCCAGACTTTTGTCTTCGAGCAGAATGACGAGATGGTCCGGGAGGCCATCGTCCGGGAGATGGACCGTGGCGGGCAGGTCTATTATGTGGTACGGAAGATCGAAAAAATAGAGGATGTGGCAGTACGGCTGGAAAATCTTGTGCCAGGCGCACGGGTTGCCTATGCGCACGGCAGGATGCCGAAGGAGCGGATGGATCACATCATGACGGATTTCATCAACAAAGACCTGGACGTCCTGGTGGCCACGACGATCATCGAGATCGGGCTGGATATTTCGAATGTCAATACGATCATTATTCAGGATGCAGACAAATTCGGGCTGGCACAGCTGTATCAGCTTCGTGGGAGAGTGGGACGGGGCAGCCGGACGGCATACGCGTTCCTGATGTACAAGCGGGACAAGCTCCTGAAAGAGACGGCAGAAAAACGGCTTGCCGCGATCAAGGAATTTACGGAACTGGGAAGCGGTTTCCGGATTGCGATGCGGGATCTGGAGATCCGGGGAGCCGGGAACCTGCTTGGGGAAGCGCAGAGCGGGCATATCGAGGAGATCGGGTACGAACTGTACTGCAAGCTTCTGTCTGAAGCGATGGCGCTTTCACGCGGAGGCAGCAGCAGCTGGGGCGAGGAGTTCGAAACGAGTGTGGACCTGCGCCTGGATGCCCATATTCCCAAACGCTATGTGCCGGATGAGGAGGCACGGCTGGATCTGTACAAGCGGATTGCCGTGATCGCCAGCGAGAGCGAGAAAGAAGAGTTCATCGACGAGCTGATCGACCGTTTCGGGGATCCGCCCAAGGCAGTGACGAACCTGATCTTTATCGCGAAGCTGAAGAATGAGGCACACCGCTGCTATATTTCGAAAATCAAGCAATCCGGCCGTGTATTCGGTATCGACCTGTACCCGAAGGCCAGGCTGGATGCAGCGAAGATTTCCGGCTTCGTGGAAGCGCATCATCCATACCTGTCCTTTGTACCGGATGTACAGAAACCACGGTTTGTGTTTGATTCGGCAAAGGATTCGCGGCTGGATGCAAAGAAGCTGCCGGAGTATGTGGAAGAAATTGTGGCTGGAATGCAAAAAATCCTGTTGACAGATGACGGGACTTGATGGTACAATGAAAAAAATCTGGGCATATCGCCCAGCATAATACCTTATTCAGAGTGGTGGAGATACATAGGATCTGTGAAGCCACGGCAACCCCCGTTTCCGGGAAGGTGCCAACCTGAGCGAGCGATGAGGCCGCGTGCCTGGTCGTTGATCGAACAATAAGGGGATTTGTGAAGATATACTTGTATATTCAAAAGTCCACTGACATTGTTCGGTGGGCTTTTTCTTTGGTGTGACGCATTGCGCGGAAGGATTGCCCACTCGAAATAACTTGGGGAAGGTAAAGACGCAGGAAAACTTCGGGAAATTTTCGATGGAGGGAAAAATCATGGAGAAATTATTGTTTACGTCAGAATCAGTCACGGAGGGGCATCCGGACAAAGTCTGCGATGCGGTATCAGATGCAATCCTGGATGCCTGCCTGGTACAGGATCCCGGCAGCCGTGTGGCATGTGAAACAACGGCTTGTACGGGTTTCATCCTCGTGACGGGCGAGCTGACGACCAAGGCAAATCTGGATATTCCGAAAATTGTGCGTGATACAGTGTGCGAAATCGGTTATAATAGCAGTACGGTCGGATTTGATGGAAATACCTGTGCCGTTATGGTGGCGCTGGACAAGCAGTCGCCGGATATTGCCCAGGGTGTGGACAAGTCCCTGGAAGCAAGGGAAGGGACGGAGCAGGATGCGATGGATACGGGTGCCGGGGACCAGGGGATGATGTTTGGCTACGCATCCAATGAAACACCGGAATATATGCCTTATCCGATTTCGCTGGCACATAAGCTGGCACTTCAGCTTGCCAAAGTCCGGAAGGATGGCACACTGCCGTACCTTCGGCCGGATGGGAAGACCCAGGTTTCTGTGGAGTATGATGAGGATGGGAAGCCTCAGCGTCTTGAGGCAGTGGTACTGTCGACCCAGCATGACGAGAACGTAACCCAGGAGCAGATCCACCAGGATATCAAGCGTTATGTATTCGACCCGATCCTGCCGAAGTCGATGATTGATGTCCGGACAAAGATGTACATCAATCCGACGGGACGTTTTGTGATCGGCGGGCCTCAGGGGGATGCAGGTCTGACCGGGAGGAAAATCATCGTAGATACCTATGGTGGTATGGCACGTCAT
>CADBTO010000008.1 GCA_902797565.1 uncultured Lachnospiraceae bacterium | reverse complement strand
TTTCTCCCGGCGCTTTTTTCAGAATGGACATCTCATAGGAATAATTCCCTCCGTCCACCCGCAGCCGCGCAGAGATACGAGGTGTAAAATTCGGCGCATCCGGCTCATACTCCCTGGAAAGCAGGCTCTGTTCAAACGTCTTTCCTTCAGAAAGCCCGTCATACACCGTATCCGTCTGGTCGCCATTGGTGACGATCGTATCCGCACCCAGAACCCGCACCGGCGCATAAATAATCAAAGACGGATCCTCCATCTTGCCAGGATCAAACGCCTCTGTCCGGATGCCCTCGCCATCCGTCACAAAAACCCGGTTCCTGCTGTTGCTGCTGCGCCCCATAATAAAGTAAGCGCAAACCGCATACTTCCCGTCTTCCGAGCGCCCCACCACGATCCCTCGGCCGGGATAGGGATTACCGGAAAGCTCCTCTGCCAGATTTTTTAATTGCATCATTCCATACTCCTTTTGGTTGTTTACAGAAACACATACTTCAGTACAAACAATACCGCCAGTACAATCATCAACGGTGTAACCTTCCGCTTGTCAGATGTAACCACATTGCATACCAGATTGATAACGACAAACGAAATAATGCCGATCGCAATCCCTTCCGCGATGGAATAGGACAGCGGCATTGCAATCAGGGTCAGGTAAGCCGGGATTGCCTCACGATAATCCGAAAAATTCAGCTGCAGCACAGACGAAAGCATCAGAAAGCCCACAAAGATCAGTGCCGGAGCCGTCGCGAATCCGGGAATCGAAATGAATACCGGCGCAAAAAGGACTGCCACCAGGAACAGAATTGCCGTTGTCGTGGCAGCAAGGCCTGTCCGTCCGCCAGCAGAAACACCTGCGGATGACTCAACAAACGTCGTCGTTGTAGACGTGCCAAGAACAGCACCTGCACAGGTTGCAACTGAATCCGCCATCAATGCTCCCCGGATATTGGGCAGCCGTCCCTGCTCATCCAGATATCCGGCCTTCTCCGAACATCCAATCAAAGTTCCCAATGTATCGAAAATATCGACAAATAGGAATGAGAACACCACTGTCACCATATTGAAGATGCTGACGACAGAAAAATCCGCCCTGAAGCATTGTCCGAATGTTTTTCCCAGTGAAGCGAAATTCGTGATCCCGATCGTGGGATAACAGGAATAAAATCCTGCCTCAGGATCCGGTACATAGATCCCCACCGCCTGGCAGAGCATCCCCAGAACCCAGGTAACGATAATCCCGATCAGGATCGCGCCGCTGACCTTCTTGATATATAAAACGGCAATCACAAGCACCCCAATCAGCGCAAGGATCGCACAGATCCCGGCCTGGTGCAGATGCTCACGGAAATTGACATAAGTTACCAGCGTTGAGTCGCTGTTCACGATAATTTTCGCATTCTGGAACCCGATAAACGCAACAAACAACCCAATGCCTGCCGAAACCCCCTTCTTCAGTGTCTCCGGAATTGCGTTAAATATGGCTTCACGAATATTTGTCAGGGACAGGACAATAAAGACAAGCCCTTCGATAAAAACCGCCATCAGTGCCACACGCCAGTCATATCCCATACCATCCGGCTTCGGCGTACAGACGGTATAGGCGAAATATGCATTCAGCCCCAGGCCTGGTGCTAATGCAAACGGGTAATTTGCCATCAGAGCCATGCACATTGTTCCAAAAAAGCAGCCAGGCAGGTTGCAATCAGCACAGCCTCCGCATCCATCCCGCTTGCCGAAAGAATATTCGGGTTGACGGCAAGGATATACGCCATCGTCATAAAGGTGGTAAGCCCGGCCACCACCTCTGTCCGGATATCCGTCCGAAACTCCCGTAAATGAAATAGTTTTTCAATCATAATTTATACTCCCTTAATGATGAAAAAAACAACAGGAACGCTACCAATTATAATCCAGAAGAATCGTTTTGTCCACCTTGAATTTTTGATCTGGATTTGATAAAATAGAAAAATCGGTCAATATGTGCATTTTTTGGAAGAAGGAGTTCTCTCATGTCCATCAATCCATCTATCAAACCATCCATCAAAAAAATCGGGTTTGATCATGAAAAATATCTGAAAACCCAGTCCGAACATATCCGGGAACGCATCGCAAAGTTCGGGGACAAGCTGTATCTGGAATTTGGCGGCAAGCTCTTTGACGACTATCATGCCGCCAGAGTCCTGCCAGGCTTCCATCCGGACAGCAAGATCCAGATGCTGCTGGAATTAAAAGAGCAGGTGGAGATCGTTGTCGCAATCTCCGCAGGCGCGATCGCTTCGGGAAAGATCCGCGGGGATCTTGGCATAACCTATGACGAAGACGTACTCCGTCTCATCGACGTATTCCAGGGACTCGGACTGTATGTCGGGTCTGTATGTGTTACACAGTACACTGGAGAAGCTGCGGCAGACCGCTTCCGCGAAAAACTTAAGGGTCTGGGCATCCGCTCCTACGTCCTGCGGCGGATCGAGGAATACCCGGACAATGTGGAGTTCATCATCGGCAGCGATGGCTTCGGGAAAAACGATTACATTGAAACCACGCGCCCGCTGGTGGTCATTACTGCCCCCGGCCCCGGCAGCGGCAAGATGGCGACCTGCCTCTCCCAGCTCTACCACGAGCATGCACGCGGCGTCAGTGCCGGCTACGCAAAATTCGAGACTTTTCCCATCTGGAACCTGCCGCTCAAGCATCCGGTAAACCTGGCTTATGAGGCCGCAACGGCGGATCTGGAAGATTTGAATATGATCGACCCCTTCCATCTGGAAAGCTATGGCGTGACCACAGTGAATTATAACCGGGATATCGAGATCTTCCCGGTGCTCAAAGCAATCTTCGAAGAGATTTCCGGCAAATGCCCCTACCAGTCCCCAACAGACATGGGCGTCAATATGGCCGGCAACTGCATTGTGGATGATGAGGCCGTACAGAATGCCGCAAAACAGGAAATTATACGGCGCTACTATTCAGAAGCTTGCATCGTCAAAAGTACGGGAAGAAGCCGGGACGCCTTGCGAAAGATCGAACTGTTGATGAAGCAGGCAGGGGTCACGCCCAATGACCGCCCTGTCGTAAAACCTGCATTATTAAAAGAAGAAACCGCAAAAGCTCCGGCGGCAGCGATTGAGCTCCCGGACGGACGGATTTCAACTGGGAAGGAAACCCGCCTCCTGGGCGCACCGGCAGCAGCCCTGCTCAACGCGTTAAAGGCGATGGCAGGCATCGAGCATGAGAAGCACCTGATTTCTCCCAAAGCACTCGAACCGATCACAACACTCAAGACAAAATACCTCGGCAGCCAGGACCAGGGGCTGCACTGTGACGAAGTGCTGACTGCGCTCTCTATCTCCAGTTCAGACAGTGAAAACGCACGGCTCGCACTCTCCCTCCTGCCCAGGCTCTGTGGGCTGGAAATGCACAGCACGCGGATCTTATGTACCGCAGATGTGGAA
This sequence comes from uncultured Lachnospiraceae bacterium, assembly GCA_902797565.1. GTDB lineage: Bacteria > Bacillota > Clostridia > Lachnospirales > Lachnospiraceae > Weimeria. The sequence goes on along the minus strand of CADBTO010000008.1, from coordinate 507 downwards.
ATCTTGCGGAAATTGAAGATACATTTAACAAGCGAACCTGTCCGATAAAGACTCCTCGTGGCAAAAAACAGAAATAAGAACAAAAACCAGCCGTCCATCGCAATCGCATGGACGGCTGGTTTCTTATGCGACAGGGTGCGAAGTGGAAGTTCCCGGCTACTGTATGCCCGCTTCTTCCGTGGTCCCCTCTCCTGCCGGATCTGCCGGTTCTCCGGTTCCGGCTGCTGCATCCGCATTCGGTTTTTCATCCGCTGTGTCAACTGCCTGTTCCACCGGCGTATCTTCTTCCGGATCTTCTATTTTTTGAATATCCGAATTCACTTCTGTCCCCTTGCTCCTGTCATCCTGCCGCGCATCTGCTGCCTCTTCTCCACGCGGCTCAAATCCGGAAGAAGGATTGCTTTTTTTGCCGGATGCCGCATCGTTTGCTCCCTGCTTCTGCGCCGGCTTTCCGCCGGAATCCTTTGCCGCCTTATCCTTGGAGCGCTCCGCAGATTTCTCCTCCGG
>CADBTO010000007.1 GCA_902797565.1 uncultured Lachnospiraceae bacterium | reverse complement strand
CGCGGTAACGTCGGACGGAGTGAGGTTCGGAGCGCAGCGACGCATCCTCACGCAGTCACAGGAGCGCTTCCATTCATCAGCGTGCCTGATGAATGAAAGCGCATAGCCGGAAAATATTGCGCGCACAAAGGAGTTCTTCAATAAGGAGAGTAAAAATGTCAAAGCAAATACGCGTTGCCCTTGACGCCATGGGCGGGGACCATGCGCCGGAGGAAACCGTAAAGGGCGCAGTGCTGGCAGTTGCAGAGAACCAGAACGTGATCGTGTATCTGTTCGGGAAAGAAGATGCCTTGCAGGCGGAATTGGACAAGTACAAGGATGCGGATCGCAGCCGTTTGATTGTAAAGGCTTGCAGCGAAGTGGTGGCAATGGCAGAAAAACCCATTGTGGCGATCCGTGCCAAAAAAGATTCTTCGCTTGTGAAAGCATTGGAATTTGTCCGGGACGGAGAGGCGGATGCGTTTGTTTCCGCAGGTTCGACGGGTGCGGTGCTGGTAGGCGGGCAGACAATCATTGGAAAGATCCCGGGAATCAAACGCGCGCCGCTTGCGCCGCTGATTCCGACAAAGCGAGGCGTATCCCTTCTGATCGACTGTGGTGCAAATGTGGATCCAAAGCCAGAGTACCTGCTGTCTTTTGCGCAGATGGGTACGGTCTACATGGAGCGTGTGCTTGGAAAGAAGCATCCCAAGGTGGCCATCGTGAATATTGGTGCCGAAGAAGAAAAAGGCAATGCACTGGTAAAGGAGACCATGCCGCTGCTTAAGGCGGAAAAGGGGCTGAATTTTGTTGGTTCCATTGAGGCACGGGACATTCCGGAAGGGAAGGTGGACGTGATCCTGACGGATGCGTTTACGGGGAACGTGATCCTCAAGCTATATGAAGGATTGGCAACGTCGCTGATCGGGATTGTGAAGAAGGGGCTTTTGTCTACAATCCGCAGCAAAATCGGCGCAGCGCTTGCACTGCCTGCACTCAAGAAGTCCCTGTCGGATTTCGACGCGGCAAAGTATGGGGGTGCGCCTTTGCTCGGTCTCAAAGGCCTTGTGGTCAAGACCCATGGCAGTTCAAAGAGCGTTGAGGTCAAAAATTCCATCCTCCAGTGCGAGACCTTTGGCCGGGAGGATGTGAACGGCGCGATCCGGGAGAAATTAGGAAAATAAAAAAACTCCGACTGCGCGCACCAAGGAGTTCTAACATGGAGGAAAGAAGAGTGGAATTCGAAAAGCTGAAAAGAATCATTGCCGAAGTACTCGGTGTTGACGAAAACGAGATTAAACCGGAAACGACGTTCAAAGATCTGGACGCCGATTCGATTGACGTGCTGCAGATTGTGATGCAGCTGGAGAATGAGTTTGACAAGAAGGTGGACGACGAAGCACTCGGTACCATCAACACGGTGGGTGATGCGGCGGAGTTAATGCGAAGGACGATTGAAAAAGATGCTTGAGGTTGATTACGGCGAACTGCAGGAAAAGATCGGCTACAAATTCAAGGATGAGGGCTTTCTGGTCAGGGCCCTCACCCATAGTTCGTATGCGAACGAAGCGTCGCAGCCATTTGGAAGCGACTATGAGCGGCAGGAGTTTCTGGGGGATGCGGTGCTTGAATGTATCTCCAGCGAGTTCATTTTCTCGAATTATCCGGATTATCCAGAGGGGAAGATGACGAAACTCCGTGCCTCTTTGGTTTGTGAGCCAGCCCTTGCCTACTGTGCCAAGGAATTTTCGTTGGACCAGTATATCCGGCTGGGGAAGGGTGAGGAGATGACCGGTGGGAGGAAGCGGAAGTCCATTATATCCGACTGCCTGGAGGCGATGATCGGCGGGATCTATCTGGACGGAGGCTTTGATGCAGCCAGGGATTTTGTGAAGAGGTTTATCCTGACGGATGTGGAAAAAAAGACCCTGTTCCACGATTGCAAGACAGCACTGCAGGAGCTTGTCCAGAAAACCCCGGGAAAAAAACTGGTGTACACGCTGGTTTCCGCGAGCGGTCCTGACCACGACAAATGCTTTGTGGTCGAGGCACGGGTTTCCGGGAGGCTGGTAGGAAAAGGGCGGGGGCAGTCGAAAAAGAAGGCGGAGCAGGATGCGGCATACAATGCGCTGGTGGCAATGCACAAGGAGGATGCCTGGGAGATTTAGCCTATGTACTTGAAAAGCATTGAAATGCACGGGTTCAAATCCTTTGCGCAAAAGCTTTTGCTGGAATTCCATAACGGGATCACAGGTATTGTGGGTCCAAATGGAAGTGGGAAGAGCAATGTAGGCGATGCCATGCGCTGGGTTCTGGGGGAACAGAGCGCGAAGCAGCTCCGCGGCGGCAGCATGCAGGACGTGATTTTTGCCGGAACGGAGACCCGGCGCCCCCAGTCTTCTGCCTATGTTGCCATTACACTCGATAACGCAGACCATACCCTGCCGGTGGACTTTTCGGAGGTGACAGTCGCGCGGCGGGTGTACCGGAGCGGGGAGAGCGAATACCTGATCAATGGTACGGTTTGCCGTCTTCGGGATGTCCAGGAATTGTTTTATGATACCGGTATTGGAAAAGAAGGGTATTCCATCATCGGACAGGGGCAGATTGAACGTATCCTTTCCGGACGTCCGGAGGAGAAGCGGGAGCTGTTCGATGAGGCGGTGGGGATTGTCAAGTACAAGAAGCGGAAGGCTGCTTCGATCAAAAAGCTGTCCGAGGAAGAGGAAAACCTGGTCCGTGTCAGTGATATTTTAGAGGAACTTGAAAAAAGGCTCCTTCCGCTCCGTGCCCAATCGGAAGCTGCACGGGAATTCCTGGAAAAACGGGAGCGGCAGAGGAAGCTGGATATCAACCTCTTTTTATTAGAGAGTGAACGCCTCGAAGTGGAGGAAAAGGAGATCCTGGAGAACCACAGGATCGCGAGCCGGGAACTGGATGACCTGAAGGAACAGGAAGAGAAGCTCAAACAGGATTACGGCGTTTATGGCGAACAGCTGGCAGGTTTGGAAGAACAGCTTGAAACAATCCGCGGGCTGGAAAACGATGCCCTTCTGCAGAAAGAAAAACTGGAAGGAGAAATCCGGCTGTTGTCGGAACAGCTGCGGCATGCGAAGGATGCGGATGAGAATTTTGAGAAACGCCGGGAGGATATCCTCGCAGAGAAAGCGGAGCGGCTGAAAGAACAAGAGACGCAGACGCAGCAGAGCGAGAAGGTACAGGAACAGCTGAAGCGTGTTTCAACGGAACTTGCTGCATTGCGGGAACATACAGAAAAACGAAAAGGCGAAATTTCCAGAATTACAAATTTACTGGAACAGGATCAGCAGAACCTGCTTGGAATTCTGGACAAGCGTACCCAGCTTTCCAGCAAACAGGAGCGGAATCACACCCTGTTAGAGCAGGCAAGCATCCGGAAGAGCCAGATGAACCAGCGGCTGCTGTCCCGGAAGACACGGGAGGATGCCCTGGCGGCAAAAACGAAGGAAGCGGCGCAGAATCTGGAAACGGTTTCCGCACAAAAAAAAGAGAAGCAGGGCCAGCTGTTTGAACTAACAGAACAGGATCATGCGTTAAAGATCCAGGAACATGACACAAATACCCGGATTTCTGAAGAGCGGAACAGGTATGCGCGGAAGAATGCACGGCTGGAGAGTCTGCGGGCGATCTCGGAACGTTACGACGGATATAATTTTGCGACGAAGAAGATTATGGAACGTCGCAAGGAATTTCCCGGGATCTGCGGCGTCGTTGCGGATTTGATTACGGTTGAGAAAAAGTATGAGACTGCGATTGAGACGGCGCTTGGCGGAAATATCCAGAACGTTGTGACGGAAGATGAAGAAACCGCAAAGCGGCTGATCGGGG
>CADBTO010000006.1 GCA_902797565.1 uncultured Lachnospiraceae bacterium | reverse complement strand
CGCAGAACCTGTGGCGTGTTGCAGAGACAACTGGGGACTGGCTTCTTGTGATATCGGGCGGTGTTGTGGCCGTTGCGGGTGCCGTCCAGACTGTCGCGAACGGAATCCAGGCAGGCCGTGCGGTCAGTTCGTGGAAGGATATCCGGAAGGCGAAAAAGAAAGCAAAGAAGGAAGGGGAACTTTCTCCGGAAGAACAGCAGTTGACGGAGTTTTTGGAACTCCAGAACCGGGAGGCAAATCGCCAGTTCACCGGCGGGCTGGTTGGCGCTGCCACTGGTGTGCTCACAGCGGTTTCCGGAGCGTTGATTTCCACAGGGCTTCTGGCACCAATTGGCGGGATCGCTGGCCTGGTTTCTACAGCGCTGGATATCGGATATGATCGTTTCCTGAACAGGAAATGGAAGAAATCAAACTGGCGGGATTCGGTGGATGCGTACCTGCATGTGGACGAGGCGATAGATGAGATCCTTGAAAAGCATCCGGAGAAGGAGCGGCTGAAACGGATCAAAAAGAGCAAGCTCAAAAACCAGGTGCGGGCGGAGGCGCTGGCAGAACTGGGATATAGTTCGTACAAGGACTGCTACCGGCAGATCTGTGTCGATTATGCGCAGATGCTGCATCAAAAAGTGTTTGAGGATGGGCTGAATGACCAGGAGAAGGAGCCATATCTGCATGCAATTAAATCTCTGGGGCTGAAGCTCGTGGTGCCGGCACCAGGCGATCATGAAACGGAACCGCAGCCTTCGGTTGAAACAATGGTTACAAGGATGATGGGATAAGACATTGAAGATTACGAATATTACGAATATAAATGAGAAGGCGTTCCAGCCATTCCTGTTTGGAACAGCAAAGCATGCGTCAGACCAGCTGCTGCGGATCGGGATCACGGATGAGGACCATCATGTGGCGGGTGCGGCTGCGGCAGAAGCCTGCGGCGCGCAGCTGGAAATGAAGTCGTTTTATGTCGTGCCGGAGTGCCGCAGGCAAGGGTATGGGAGCGCGCTTGTGAAGACGATCCAGACGCTTGCGGATCCGGAACATTATGAATCGCTTTCTGTTTTTTGCGAGGGCAATCCGGAAACGGTTTCCTTTCTGGAAGCGATGGGATTTGATGTGTTTGAAGATGTACCACAGTACTGTATCCCTATGGAAAAACTGCGGCACAGCCCAAGCTTCCAGCGGCTGATTACGGGCAGGATGCCCGGAATGGGACAGGGGGAGATTGCCGGAAAGGTTTCGGCAAAAATGCTTGGGAAAACAACGAAAGGGATCGTGGAAATTTCCGCGCTTGACAGGGTGCAGAAAGGGCTTTTGCACAAATACCTGGAGGGGAGCCAGCTGCCGGAAGGCGAGTGGTATGATCCGGACTGGAGTACTGTCGGCTTCAACCAGAACCAGGTCGACAGCGTCATGTTCAATACGCCGGTGGAAAAAGGAATCTCGGTGATCTGGCTTCATGTCAAAGATGCGCGGGATCCATCTGCCTTTCTTTCCCATATCCGTGTGCTGGTTATGCGGATGAAGCAGGTCTATCAGGATGAGGAAGGCACGAACCTGTATTTTGTGGCAGAAAACCAGAAGTTCCTTTCCCAGCTTTCGAACCTGATCGGCAGGCGGAATATGAAACAGGTTGCCCGGATGATCCGCGGCGTATACCTGATGGATGAAAAGCCGGAAAAGGAATGAGCCGAAAGGGCGTACCATTCGTTTTTTCGGATATTTGTAAATTTTTTTGATTCTTCATCAAAAAAGTCTTTACAAGATGAAGAAACTCCATTATCATAGGAAACGAGGGTCAAAAGTCCTTTTGACCCTCGTTTCAAATTTCTATATTCTGGAGGTTATATTGATATGAGTACATATGACGAGGCTGTATTGCATGCCTTTCTGGAGCAGCAGGAAAAGCTTTTTCCGGAGGCGGTGGCGGAAACAGAAGAGGAGGCAGAATTTTTCCTGGAGGATGTTTGCGCCCTCGTATTTGATACCCAAAGGGAAACGATTGAATATATGAAGGAAAATCTGGATACCGAGGAGATGTCGGATGAGGAACTCCTTTCCTGTGAGGAAGTGTTCCCTGTCGGAGATGGCCGGTATATCGTGGTGGAAGGGTGAGAACAAAAGCATGAAGAACAGAACGTTAAAACGTCTGCTTGCCCTGCTTCTGGCGGTGTCTCTGGCAGTCCCGATGACCGGCTGCACGGTCAAAGGCAAGCAGGTTTTCTTTTCCACCGGCAGCGGGCTGATGGACGTCTTCCGCATCGGAAGCCTGCAATGCCCGGAATCCGAGGTGAAGACCTATATTGCGAATTACCGGAATATTTTCGGCAGCATAGACGGAAAGAGTCTGTGGAGCATGAACCTGAATACAGACCGTCTGTCTGAAAATATCAAGAAGGGTGTGCTCGAACGCCTGACGCTGATTTATTCGCTGAACCTGTATGCAAAGGATACGGGGATGGAACTCGATGATACGGATAAGGAACGGGCGGCATCGGCAGCAGCAAAATACTATAAATCACTTTCCAAGGCGGATAAAGAATATATCGGTGCATCGGAAAAAGATTTTGCAGAAATGTATGAACGGCTGATCCTTGCAAACCGTGTGTATAGCGGAATGATCGGCGAGATCGAGGAAGCGATTTCCGAGGATGAAGCCCGTGTGGTGAGAGTCCAGGCGATCTTCGTTTCGGACCAGAAGAAAGCAAAGAAAGTTGCGAAAGCGCTCCAAAAGGGAAAAGGCTTTATGGAGCTGGTTTCCAAATTCAGTGAGCGGGATGCCGCGGAACTTGACATTAGCCGGAAAAACAGTTCTCCTGATTTATGGAAGGCGGCGTTCGGGATGGAAGAGGGAACGCTTTCAGATGCAATCGAAGCAGACGGCGGATACTATTTCCTTCGTGTGATCAGCAAGTATGATATAGAGCTTTCTGATGAAAACCGGGAGCGTATGACAGAAGAACGGAAAAAAGCAGAACTTGACAAAATCGCTCAGGAGCAGAATAAGAAATCTTATTCAGAATTAAATAAATTGCTTTGGAACAAGATGGAAGTCCCGGAAGACAAAGCCATCAAGACAAACAAATTTTTCTCGATCATTAAAAAGATAATGAAGCAATAAACATAAAAAGAAACCCTCCGATCCAAACTGCAGCAACTCTGGCCTGCGGCTTGGATCGAAGGGTTCTCTTTTTTCTACATCATCGAAAGGGACACATGCTTAGTCCCAAATGTCTATGGAATCGTTTTTCTCGTCTGCAACATAATATGCAGCGTTCTCTTCCGGCTTGATGTATACGCGCAGGTCGTTGAAGGTTTTCTTCCTGCCGGACTTGTAAGATTCTTCTGCTTTCTTGAGGATATCATCCAGCGCAATGCTGTTTTCCCCATACTCCAGGAAGACTTTCGGCTGTGTGGCTGTCTGGACAGCAACCCGTTTTGCACGCTGTGCAGGTGTCTTTTCCTCTGCTTTTGCAGCGGTGGTCTTCCTTCCGCGTGTTACTTTCTTTTCAGCAGATTCTTTTTCAGCAGCTTCTGCTTCGGGAGCTTCAGAAACGGCAGCATCTGCTTTTACTTCTTCAACAGCGGTTTCAGCTGCCTTTGTTTCTGTCTTCTTTGCCCGTGTCGATGTCTTCTTTGCCGTGGTCTTCGCAGTACCAGAACCTTTTACTCCTCTAGGCATTCCTTATCTCCTTTTTCATTTCATTAGATTTTTGAAAGTTTTCGCAAAAACTTTACGAAATCCATTAAACCACTTTTTGAAAAAAAAAGCAAGAAAAAAATAAAAAAAAGTTGAACAAAAATCCCGCCCTTTCGGGCGGGTATCTCAATCATTCCTCTTTCAGATGTTCAATCAATACTTCATACAGCCGGTCTGCGTCAAGCGGTTTAATCAGATGCGCGTTCATTCCTGCATTCCTGCTTTCCTTGAAGTTTTCGTGCATGACGTTTCCGGTCATTGCGATAATTGGAACCGTTTCGCTTCCGGGAATACCGCTGGAACGGATCATTTTCGAAGCAGTCAGTCCATCCATAACGGGCATGACAATATCCATAAGAACCAGGTCATACGCTTCATCCGGATGCGTGTATTTGTTCAGCGCGTCCCGTCCGTCTTTTGCAGTATCCACGTTCATGCCTTTACGGTGCAGCAGTTTTTCAACCACTTCCAGATTGATGTCATTGTCGTCCACCACCAGTACTTTCTTTCCCGCAAGGACTTCCGCTGCCAGATCCAGCGCAGCCGCGTTTGTGTCATACATCGGGAAGTTCAGCGTGATGGAAACCTTTGTGGAACCGCTGTCCATCGCTTCTGTCAGAATGGTATCTGCACCCAGCGCAAGGGCATAGCTTTTCAGGATAATAAACTCAATATCGATCGTATCCAGATCTTTTTCCAGGTCATCTTCCAGGTTGTCTCCAGGAAAGCTAAAGCGTGTGTAAAGGTTTTTGAGCTTTTCGCGTTCCATCATGATGCCGCTGGAATCGACATAGAGTTCAAAGGTGATATCGTTCTTCCGCGCAAATATTTTTTTTGCACCAATCTTGATCCGTCCGCCTTTGATGGTCAGCGACTGGATACTGGAAAACAGTTTCATTACCACCTGCTGCAGGATATGCCGGTCCACGTAAACAGAAACGCCTTCCACGTCGTCCGTTTCTGACTGGACCGTAATTCCCTGCGATGCTGCTGAGGCTTCTGCAAAATTTCGGATTCGCTGGAAAAAGTCCGGAAGATAAATACGCTCCGGATGGATTTCGATTTCATGCAGCGCAATCCGGCGCAGATCCAGGATGTCGTCGATCGTTTCCCGCATATAGGTTCCGGACATAGAGATCTTGTGAAGGTAGGAATCGAGTGCCGCATCTTCGCGGGCATCTTCCTGTGCAATCTTTGTCAGTCCCATAATGGAATAGAGCGGTGTGCGCAGGTTCCGGTTCATCAGTGCCAGAAACGCGTTGCGCCGGTCGATCTCTTTTTTTGCATCAGACAGTGCCATCTCCAGCTGGCTGGTATGGTAGGAAATCTGTGTGAAGGAGTCCGTGATGTCTTTCAAAAAGAAGAGGATGAATTTCCCGTCCTGGTCATAATAAGAAGCTTCTTTGAATCGGAGGGAACCGTTTCCGGAACGGATGGTAAACGATGTCCGATAGCATGGATCTTTTTTGAGTGCCGCCCGTGCCTGTGCAAAAGACAGGCGCCGCAGGACGGCTTCCGGATCCACGTCTGCAATCCGGTCCCGGAACAGGCTTCGGATCCGGTCATCGAAGTGTTCGCTCCGCGCAGCACCCACCCGCGGGCCGTTCCATGGAGAAAACGGACCGCACGTTCCTGTAAATGATTCGATTTCCAGGATCAATTCAAATTCGGCGTGCAGGATGTGTGACAGGATTGCTGTGTTGTCATCAGTCTGGTTCAAAATCTATTCCTCCTGAAAATATCAAGCCTGCTAATTGTCTCTCATTAGCATAACCACCATGCTACCATAATCACGAAAAAAAGTAAAGTGAAAAATATATTATTTTTTTTCATCCTGGCATTGCATTTTGAAAAGAAAAGAATTAGAATGAAGTTCTAAACTTGTTCCGGTTCTTTTGTCATGGAGGTGTCTATGATTACGAACGAAAATACAGCGTTTGAAAATAATGCGTCGCCCAGGCGTCCGACCTGCCTGGTAGGCATCGGAGCCTCTGCCGGGGGGCTTGAGGCATTGCAGCAGTTTTTGACGTTCCTGCCGGGAAATACGGGGCTGTCTTTTGTTGTGATCCAGCATCTGGCGCCGAACCACAAGAGCATGCTTGCGGACATCCTGGGGAAATATTCCGCCATGCCTGTAACAGAGATTGAAGACAATATTGTGGTGGAACGGAACCACATCTATATGATTCCGCCGAAGTTCAACGTGGAGATAGATTCGGAGACCGGGAATCTGCGCCTGCTGGAGCAGGATATTTCGGAGATCAACCACCCGATTGATATCTTTTTCAAATCCCTGGCGCGGAGTTTTGAAAACCGTGCTGTTGCGGTGATCCTGTCCGGAACGGGTTCGGACGGGACCAATGGCATTCGTGCAATCAAAGAGCACAATGGCCTGATCATCGTCCAGGCACCGGAGTCTTCCAAGTTTGACGGCATGCCGCGCAACGCGATTGCGACGGGTTTTGTGGACCTTGTATTGAAACCGGATTCGATTGCGCGGGAGATGGCGCATATCTCCGCGTCTATGAGGGAGGCGAATGAGAAGCTGCAGTTTTCAGACCAGGATCTTCTGTCTTCGGTGTTTTCGATCCTGCAGAATATTACAAACATCAACTATGCGTATTACAAGCAGACCACGATCCTGCGCCGGATTGAGCGGCGGCTGGTTGTGACGCACAATCGCAACCTGCGGGAGTATGTTTCTTATCTTGAAAACAATCCGGAGGAAGCCAGGATTCTGGCAAAAGAGGTGCTGATCGGCGTGACCTGTTTCTTCCGGGATCCGGAAT
>CADBTO010000005.1 GCA_902797565.1 uncultured Lachnospiraceae bacterium | reverse complement strand
TTCGCCTAGGCGGTGCTATTCATCAGGCACGCTGATGAATAGCACCGCTCCTGTGACTGCGTGAGGATGCGTCGCTTCGCTCCGAACCTCACTCCGTCCGACGTTACCGCGCACGTTTTGCTCTCCTCACCGCATAAGAAAAAACCCGAAGCACGAAGCTTCGGGATGAAAAACCAGCCAGGACTAATCGATCGTCACGATCTCACGCTTGTTGTAAGTCCCGCAGCTCTTGCATACACGATGAGGAACCATCAGTTCCCCGCATCTGGAGCACGGTACAAGGGTCGGAAGCGTCATCTTCCAATTCGCTCTCCTCCTGTCGCGCCTGCCCTTTGATGATTTATTCTTCGGACAAATTGACATCTATCGCACCTCCTTTTGAAAAGCGCAATATATGCGCCCAATATTTTACAAAATCCAAAATCATGGATGGGAAGCCGGATCTTCCGCTGCTGCAAATACATCCAGAAACTGCTGCATCCTTGGATCCAGCACAGCTGTATCACAGCCACAGGATTCCAGATTCCTGTTTTTCCCACAGACCGGGCAAAGCCCTTTGCAATCTTCCCGGCAAAGCACCTTGGACGGAAAATCAAGCAGAACCAGATCCAGAATCATCCGATCCAGATCCAGCTTTCCATCTGTAAGCCAGTCCCCGTCTTCTTCCGGATCCAAAACCACCTGTCCATCAACTGCCTCAAAGACCTCGTCCAACTTCGGCTGAAAAACCAGCTCAACCGGAGCAAGACACCGATCACATGGAGCAGAAACAGACAGCTTCCCGGATGCCTTTACAAAAAACTGCTGCCCACGCGGGCCGTCCCCTCCGGGAACTGCCGCATCGCATTTTGCCTGAACTAAAAAACTGCTTCCCTCTGCTACGCAATAAAGATTTCCGCCAAACGATATTTCTGAAAAACCTGGTGTATGCCATATCTCAAGCTCACCCCCGGCTTTCCCCAAAATCTTCTCAAAATCAACCATGACCCTCAATCGCCCGAAATCTCTTTTTCCACAACATTTAGCATTATACAGATACCAGCACCACTTGTCAAGCAAAATTTTTGATAAAATATTACAAAAAAATCCCGCTGGTTTCTGTACAGCCAATCATGATGCCCTATCATTCGGCATTATGCCACGAGCGCCACCGTCTCCCTTGCAATCGCAAGCTCTTCATTGGTCGGGATCACATAAACTCCGACTTTTGACGCTTCCGTGCTGATCCGCAGTTCCTGGCCCTTTGTATTGTTCTGTTCAAGATCCAGTTCCACGCCCAGATATCCCAGCCGCTTGCAGACCGCTTCCCGGACACCCGGATCATTTTCTCCGATTCCGGCTGTAAACGCAATCAGATCCACGCCGTTCATCGCCGCTGCATAAGCACCCACATACTTCGCCACGCGATAAGAGAACAGATCCAGCGCAATCTTCGCACGCTCATTCCCCTTGGATGCCGCATCCGAAAGGTCACGGAAGTCACTGGAAACACCGGAAACCCCAAAGACACCGGATTTCTTGTTCAAAACCTCCACTGCACCGGCAAGATCCAGCCCTTCTTTCTGTGCAAAAAACTCAATTGCAGAAGGATCGATATCGCCGCTCCGCGTTCCCATCACAAGGCCTTCCAACGGAGAAAGCCCCATGGACGTATCCACGGATTCCCCGTTCAGCACGGCAGAAACGCTTGCACCATTGCCCAGATGGCACACAATGGTCTTTGTGCTGCCAAGTTCCTTTCCTGCCACCTCACAAATCCGTTTGGAAACAAAAGAATGGCTCGTGCCATGGAAGCCATAACGGCGGATCTTGTATTTCTCATAATATTCATACGGAACCGCATACATATACGCCTCTGCAGGCATCGTCTGATGGAATGCGGTATCAAAAACCCCAACCATCGGAACGCCCGGCATCAGTTCCCGGCAGGCAGCAATACCAATGATATTTGCCGGATTGTGGAGCGGCGCCAGATCATTGCACTCTTCCACCGCTGCAATCACCTGGTCATCAATCAGCGTGGATTTCGTAAACTTCTCCCCGCCATGGACGATCCGGTGTCCCACTGCATCAATATCCGATAACGCCTTCAGTGCCCCAGTCTTCTCATTCACCAGTGCTTCCAGCACCAGACGCACCGCTTCCTTGTGCGTGGGCATGGGAATATCCGAAACCTCTTTTTCACCGCCAGCAGGCTGATACGTCAGTCGCCCGTCAATCCCGATCCGCTCACAAAGCCCTTTGGCAAGCACCTGCTCCGACGATGCGTCAATGACCTGGTACTTCAGGGAAGAACTTCCGCAATTAATGACTAGAACATTCATTTTCAAAACTCCTTTGCTCAAGTAAAAAATCCCTAACAAACCAGTTTCCACTATAGCACTTCTGATCAAAACCTACAAGTTTTTTTTACGAAACAAAAAAATATTTACGATTTTACCAATATTGCTTGTCTGAAACACAAATGTCTGGTATACTGGAAACGCTTTTATACTTTGTAAAATTTCGGGGGTGTTATTTCATGCGTGCAGTAGGAATTATTGCAGAATTTAATCCAATCCATAACGGACACAAGTACCTGATCGACTACGCCAAAAAAGAACTGGGGGCAGAACAGGTCGTTGTGGCCATGAGCGGTGAATTTACCCAGCGTGGCTTCCCTGCCATCCTGGATATCCGCGACCGGGCACAAATGGCTGTTTCCGCAGGCGCGGATCTGGTGCTCAAGATGCCCTTAGCTGCAAGCTGCGGCAATGCGGAACATTTTGCCCATACCGGCGTATCCCTGCTGGCAAATACCGGGATCGTTAAAGACATCCTGTTTGGCTGTGAGACGCAGTGCGGAAAACTGTTTTCTGACGCAGCACAGGTGCTTGCCGAAGAACCTGCAGATTTTATCAAGGAGCTTCTGTCCTATGTCAAGGAAGGCTGCGGCTATGCGACTGCCCGTTCGAAGGCACTCATATCCTACCTTACCAAACACTTCCCGGAATACAATCCAGTGCTTCTTGCCGAGTTCCTCTCCCAGCCCAACAACAACCTGGGCATCGAGTACGAAAACGCCGCGCTCCGTCTGGGATCAGGCATTACGTTCCATCCCATCCCAAGAGTGGGTGCCGGACATCGGGACAAGGCACTGCCGGAAAGTGAAGAAAGCTCCGCGGATAACGGAAAAGTCTACTCCTCTTCTTCCGCAATCCGGGAATACCTGCGCTATGCCCGCCATCCGATTTACAGCGGGTTTTCACAGGCAAAGACCTCTTCCAAAAATATTTATGGAA
>CADBTO010000004.1 GCA_902797565.1 uncultured Lachnospiraceae bacterium | reverse complement strand
CCATCCCGGTGCTTCTGACCAGCTATATGGGATACGGCGAAGCCGGCATCTGGCTCTCTTCCGGAATCGTCTGGATCATCAGTGCCGTCACCGCATGGATCCGCTATGCCACCTACTTCAAGAAAGATGCAGCAAAGCCGATCGCCGCGCAGTCTGTCGCATGATTATTGAGCCTGAAAAAAAGAACTCCCCCGGAAACAGGGGAGTTCTTTATATTTTGCAGCGGGTGCTCAAACCCGCTTCACATATGTTCGTTCAGATACTTGATCAGGTCGTCCCTCGTTGTGGACTTTAAGACATAGCCCCTGGGACGCAGGGCCATGACCCGCTTCACACTTTCCATATCTCCCACGCCGGTCAGGAAGATGACCGGAATATCCGCCACGCGCGGCTCCGAACGAAGCATCTCCAGAACCTGCGGGCCGTCCACAACCGGCATTTCATAATCCAGCAGGATCATATCCGCCCCGTTCTTCATCAGGAACGTGATCGCCTGCATCCCCGCTGTCACGATATCAACCTTGTAGTAGTCCCGGATCCATTCCCGGACCATCGACGCATAGGCCGGGTCGTCATCCACAATCAGAATCCGTTTGCGTTCGCTTTGCGCCTGTACACCCGGCGCATCCATTTCCTGCAGCTCAGCCAGCACAGCTTCCGCTTCCTCACCAATGTCCACCGTTTCCTCAACCTTTTCAATCGTCTCGAGCAGGTCGTCCACATTCAGCGGCCGGTCCATCCACGGATATGCGCCCAATGCAGGAACCTCTTTCAGCATATCTTCATGGAATTTCTTCTCACCGATAACGATCATGGTCCGCTTACAGCCCTGCAGCAGGCTGACCACGCTGACCAGGTTCGCCAGTTCCTTCTTGTTCCCCAGGATATCTGCGGACAGGTATATGATATACAGCGCCGCATGCCCAAGGTTCTTTTTCACTCCGGTTTCGTCCATCGGAGACATCCAGATCTCATAGCCCTCCTCGCCCAGATGTTTTTTGATGCCGCGGATCACGACGCTTTCCTTGTCGCTGATAATCACCACTTGATGGTTTATTTTCATCTCATTCTCCTTGTTTTATATGAACACCCGTGATTACTCTGCACCCTTCAAAATGGCGCGTTCTGCCTCCCTTTGTATATCCGGGTCAAACGACAGCAGCGGCGCAGCGTCCCTCCCCCGAACCCTTCGGTCAATATAATTGTGTGACAGCCGGATGATGAGCGGGATTTGCGACACCAGCCCAATCAGGTTTGGAATCATCATCAGCCCGTTGAACGTATCACTGATGTCCCAGGCCAGATTGGATTCCATAATCGCACCAAACATAATCACCACCATAAATACCAGACGGTAGAACCTTGACCAGCCCACACCGAACAAATATTCGATCGTCTTCGCTCCATAATAGGACCAGCCCATGACCGTGGTAAACGCAAACATCACAATCGCAAGAACCACAAACCATTCGCCCGGCTTGCCCAGAGTGGAACGGAACGCCTGTGCCACCAGCGTGGCATCATTTGTCCCTGCCGCAATTTCACCCGTAGACAGGTTGATCGCTCCGGAAGAGAGCACCACAATCGCCGTGAGCGTACAGATCACGATCGTATCCAGGAAGACCTCCGCCATGCCCCAAAGCCCCTGCTTGACCGGCTCCCTGGCACAGGAATTGCTGTGTACCATCACAGATGAACCAAGTCCCGCCTCGTTTGAAAACACACCCCGTTTGCAGCCGCTTTTTATCGTACTGAGCGCAGCCTGCAAAGCAGCCCCCGAAGCCCCGCCGAGCGCAGCCCGCGGTCCAAGCGCAAACCGGAAGATCGATGTAAAAATCATCGGAAGTTCCCGAATATGCAAAATGATAATAACCAGGCAGCCTGCCGCGTAAATGAAACACATCAATGGCACCATCTTCTCTGAAACCGCCGCAAAACGCCGGAATCCCCCAAAAATGATCAGTGCAACCGCCAGCATCAGGATGCCGCCGATCATCCAGTTCACCCTGGGAATCCCGCAGAACATCCCCAGATCCCAGTCTGACATGAAGGTGGCCCCGACATTGAGCGTGATCTTATTGATCTGCGTCATATTGCCGATCCCGAAGGACGCCAGGGCAGTAAAGATACAAAACAGAACGCCTAGGATACGCCCCAGCCTCCTGCAATGCCGGATCTTCCCCAGCCCGTCCTGCAGGTAGTACATCGGCCCGCCGGACCAGGCTCCTTCAGAATTCCGCCGTCTGTAATAGATGCCCAGCACATTTTCCGAATACTTCACCATCATCCCCAGAAATGCCGCCACCCACATCCAGAACACGGCCCCCGGCCCGCCCATGCAGATGGCTGTCGATACTCCTACAATATTTCCGGTTCCAATGGTCGCGCAAAGCGCCGTACAGAACGCACGGAACTGCGACAGGGCCCCCGCGTCATTGATGACACGCGCCTGCCCGCCCAGATTCCCAAACGTGCCTTTCCACCAGATTTTCAAATGGGTGATCTGGAACACCCCTGTAACCACGGTGCATAAAAGCCCTGTACCAAGCAGTAGGGCCAGCCCGAAGGAACCCCAGGCGAAACCGTTGACCACGTCATTGATCTGTTTTACAGTTTCCATATCCCTTATTATACAGATCCTCCTCTATTTTGCAATACTTCCAGCAAACCGTCATAATCATAATTTTCTGATTTTTCTATAATTTCCGCAAACAGATCGCGATCAGACTCCGGAATGGCATAGCCATCCAGTTCCTCCAGGATTTCTTTAATCGCATCGCTGTCCATATCGTCTGCCGCTTCTTCCAGCCCTTCGAATACGCCATCCAGCAGCCACTGTTCCGCCACCGGTTTCTCTTCCTCGCTCTCCTCTTCTTCTCCAACCAGATATTCTTTCAGGACACCCTGCATCCGGACATAATCTTCCATAAAGACGCTGTGGTTTTCCCTGATATATCCGATATCCCCATCTTTCCCTGCCATCTCCAGGCTCTGCGCCAGATCTGAGAGCGCCATCGCCCCAATCAGTTTTGCAGAGCTTTTCAAAGCGTGGATCTTGATGGTATAATTGCTCCAGTCCTCTACCGCATAGAATGTCTCCAGTTCCTTTGACTTCGCAGGCGCGGAATCATAGAAGATTTTGAGCATGGTCTGGAGTGTCTCCTCGGAACCGCTGTTCTGGACGGCGATCTCCCCGTCAATCCCCTCCAGCTGGTCATACCATTTCTCTTCTTTTTGTTCCTGTCCTTTCTGTTCCAGCGCTCCGCCTGCTGCCCCTGCCTCTGCAGACGCTCCATCCGGCGCTTCATCCTCCCGTGCTTCTGTTTCCTGTTCCAGAATATCCTCATGCTCGTCGATCAGGCTTCCAATATTGTATGACTTGTTTGACTTGACAAAATACAGGATACCGAACGTACCGGGTCCACAGTTCGCAGAAATCGCCGCAGATGCTTTTTTGAACACAACGTGCTCAAAATACACAATCCTGCTGATTTCATCCTTAATCCAAAGGAGCGTTTCCATAGGAACGTCCACATAGGTGACAAAGACCACATCCGAATCCGGAATAATATCTACGGGAAATGCCCGCCGGATATATTGCCGATAAGCTCGCTTCGTACTGCCAATCCAGACTCCGCCAACCCCTGACCGGTCATCACGGATCTCAAGGCATGGATGGAGGGAGAGCGCCCTGGCGATCTTGTCCGCCTTCGCGCTGATCAACCCCTTCCTTGCCATATATTCCGTCGTGTCGATAATAAAGCTGCAATGCAGCCGCTGTTTCACCACTTCCAGTTCCGAAACAATCTCGTCCACCGGCATATTTTTCTGTGCCAGCTTGCATGCGATCATCACCAGAATGCCTGTGGAAGAGGAAATGCACGCGGAATTGACCACCGTCACATTGTCAAACGACTTTGCAGCTTCCGACGCCACACGATAGTCCGTACTCATGCTCGTCGTGAGCGCAATATGGATCAGGTGGTGCGCCTTCTTCAGAACACCGGAGAAGAACTCCGTATAAGTTCCGACATCCGGCGGCATCGATTCCGCGTTTTTCCCGTCGCTGATATAGCGTACCAGCTCGTTGGCATCGATCTGGACGCCATCCTGGAACACCCCTTCCTCTGTCCGGATCATAAACGGAAGGATATGCAGGTTCAGGCTCCGGACGATCGTATGCGGCAGGTCGCACATGCTGGTGGACGTAATCAGGACCGATGCCTTTCTGGCATAGCCAGCTGTGGCACTAATATCCTCCTGCATCCGCAGCATCTTGCCCGAAAGAACCAGCTTCTCTTTGGGAATATGCCGAACCAGCGTATCTTCCAGCGATTCTCCGGAAACGGGTTTGACGAGGTATCCGTCAAATCCAGAACGGTTGTACAACTCCCGCAGATCACTCCCGGCATTCGCAGTCAGGACCACCACAGGCGTGGTCCGGTTCAATCCACCGACCTGGTTACGCAGCTGTTTCAGGCACTCAATCCCATCCATCTCCGGCATCAGGTGGTCCATCAGGATCACGTCATAACGTGTATTGACCGAAAATTGCAGTGCCTGCTTTCCACTCATCACCGTATCAATGCCAAGCTCCGTATCGGCAAGCAACTTCCGCTCCACCTCCAGGTTCATCTCGTTGTCGTCCACAATCAGGATCTTTGCATCCGGCGCTTTGAAGCTGCTTTCATACTTCTTGCGCTTCGCCACCTGCTGGTTATGGATGCTCAGTTCCCCGATCGGCGTCAGATCTGAAATGCCCTGCCGGACCGTGACCATAAAAGTGGAGCCCTCGCCATACACGCTGTTGACCGTAATCTGGCCTTCCATCAGCTCAACCAGCTGCTTGACAATCGAAAGCCCCAGCCCCGTCCCCTCGATATACCGGTTCTTCTCCTGGTCCACACGCTTGAATGCGTCAAACAGATAGGGCAATGCGTCTTTTTTTATCCCCATGCCCGTATCTGAAATCGCGATACTGAGCACCGTCTTCTTGTCATCCGTCTCCAGATTTTCGATATGCAGTTCCACGCTGCCATCCGCCGTATATTTTACGGCATTATTCAGAAGATTGATGATCACCTGCTTGATCCGGACCTCATCCCCATACAGGACGGATGGAACCTTGGGATCCACACTGACATCAAACTTCAGCCCCTTGTCCTTTGCCTTCAGCCAGATCATGCTGACAATCTCCGAAATCATATCCCCCACACGGTAATCCACAGGGACAATATCCATGCTTCCGGCTTCCATTTTGGAAAAATCCAGGATATCATTGATCAGAGCGAGCAAAAGCTTTCCTGCCCCCTGGATCCCGCCGGCATCCCGGATGATCTCGTCCGAAGCATCCGGATCCCGCAGGATCAGCTCGTTGAGCCCCAGAATGGAATTGATCGGCGTACGGATCTCATGGCTCATGCTGGAAAAGAAACGATTCTGCGAGCGGGCCAGCTCTTCTGCCTTCTCTGCTTCTTTTTTCGCCCGGGCATTTTCATCCTTGAACAACAGGTTCTGCGCCCAGGTCATCACAAAACACACCATCCCGACCAGGACGATCGAAATAAATGTGTCCGCAAAAAACAACGGCCGCTCATGCCTGCATACCAGCTCCGGATAGTAATACGCCACCAAATAGCAGATCAGGGTCACTGCAAAGACCAGTACCAGTACGACCCTGCGCCAGCGTCCCGAAAGCACCAGGCCAACGTACATGAACGCGAAGATGAACCACAGGTACCCGCCGCCCTCCAGTCCACCGCCAAAGAAGAAAAGCGCCGGAAGGATAACCAGCACAAGCGCCGTAACAATGCTCCGGATTGCAAACCACAGCATATCACGGTACAGGCAGACAAACGTGATGATCGGAACAGCCACGACAATTGCTGCGATCAGCCCGATCTCCCATGGATTTTCGCCCGTGAGGATGTCCCCCAAAAGCGCGATGGGGAGGACAAGTTCCGAAATCAGGGTCAGGATCAGGAAGACCCGCTCGGAAAACTCCCGCTGCGGATCCTTGATCGCATCGCGGACAAAAGAAACAAACCGCTTGATCTTCATGCCGCCTCACCCCCCTCCGTCTGTGCTCCAGGCAGCTCGCGCCGCATTACCCGCTCAAAATCCAGCCGGTTGATGGGTTTTGCGATAAATCCGTCAAAACCTTCCTTGATAAACATTTCTTTCGCACCGGAAACCGCATTGGCCGTCAGGGCGATCACGATCGCATACTTGCCCTGATCCACCGCCACCTGCTTGATCTGCTTCATCGCTTCCACACCATCCATTTCCGGCATCATATGATCCATAAAGACGACATCATAATTCCCTGTCCGGTACTTTTCTATCGCTTCTTTGCCACCGGATGCTGTCTCGCAAACCATCTCATAATCTGCAAAAAGCCCGGTCGCCACGATCAGGTTCATCGGCTCGTCGTCCACAATCAATGCCTTCACGCCACGGAAAACCGGCCGCGACGTATTATCAGAAAATTCGATATTCCGCGCGTCACGTCCTTCATTCAGGATCTTGACCGCCGGATACGCATAAAGCGGCTTTGGCATGACCATCACCTGGCTGCCGGGATTCGGCGCAAACCCTGCAGACGCAGACACAACCACCACGACGTCATCCCCGCGGCTGAGTTCATCAAAATATGCCGCGTTTTCTTCATATTCTTCCTGCCCCATGAAAATATAGCTCACATTCAGCTTCTCCCGAAGCCGTTCAATTTCCTGAACCGTTTCTGCTGAGTACAACGGGACATGAATCTTCGCTGCAAGGTTTGCCGCCATAATGCGGTAGAAATCCCGGACTTTTGGAATCTTATATTTCTGAGAACGGACGTGGAACAGGACATCTCCGCTGAACTCCTCTGAAAGCGAGAGGCTGGGCGAAGAATCCATCACCAGCTGGGGAATCGTAAGCCGTACCGTGGTGCCGGCTTTCGGCTCACTTTCAAGCTTGACAAATCCTCCCATCTTATGTACAAATCCATGTACAATAAACAGCCCCAGCCCGATTCCGCCGGAGCTTCGATTCCGTTTTTTGTTCACCTGGTACATGCCCTCTGCCACGGATTCCATGGCTTTCTGGTTCATGCCAATCCCGGTATCCGTCATCTCGATACACAGGTTCACGCCGTACTCCATGCGTTCCGTATACATCCGTACCAGGATTCCGCCGTGTTTTGTGAACTTGACCGCATTTTCCAGAAGATGGCGGAAGATCTTATGCAGCTTCTTGACATCCCCTTTCATCTTCAACGGGACAAAAGGAGAAAAATCCACCACAAGTTCCAGCCCCTTGTCATTGTCCAGCATGCGGAAACTGGTAACCACATCATTGATCAGGGAGATCCCCATATAGACCTCGTCTTCAAGCATGACCTTTCCGCGCTTGCACTCGGTATAATCCTGGATATCCTCAACCTGGTACGCCAGCCGGATCCCCGCGTCCTTGATGGAATACGCGTCCTGACCCACATTCCGCTTGATCAGCAGGTCTGAGATGCCGTTCACCACATTGATCGGTGTCCGCAGCTCATGCGAAATATTGGACAGGAAATCCTCCATATCCGCTTCATAGGCTTCAATCTGCACATCCTTCTGCTGATTCAACGTGTTCCAGTCTGTCCGCTCATAAATCGAGCGCAGGCTGCAGAAATACACCATGAGGGTGAACGCAATATGCATGATCAGCCTCAAAATGCCAAGCGTATCCAACACTTCGCCGCCACTGGATACAGACAGCATAATCTGCATCAACATGACCACCACATACTCAGCCAGAAGCATATTGATCATGTATACGCTTTCCAAAAAAGAGAATCCAATCATCATGCCAACGAACACGAGCGACACGTCAAAAAAACTGGTTTCATGGACGCCGTGGAAAAATAATGCCAGCATCGAATAGAGCAGATAATATGCTTTCCGGATTTCAAAATCCACACGCTCTGTCACGCAAATCACCCAAAGCAGAACCATCCCAACAGCAAGAACGGGCGGAACCCAAAACTCCCACTTCAAGATTATGCTCACGATCACCAGGCCCAGAACCCCGACCGATATCAGCAGAATAATGAAATTCTCTGTTCTTCTTTTTTTCATAATCTCAATTCCTTTATCTATTTCCCTCCATGCCTAACGAAACTACAATCTGTTTTATAGTAACATGGAACATGAAAATACCGCAATATGATGTTCCAAATTAGCACCATAAAAAAGTCTAAAATTCTGGCAGTTTCTCCTTCCCTGTGGTATAATAAGGTGTCATATTGTAAAATTTCCATGTAAAGGGGCAATTCCATGGATTTTGGAGAATACTTGAAAAAACTCCGGCAGGAGAAGGCATTTTCCCAGCAAAAACTTGCTGATATGGTCTATGTAAACCGTTCCAGCATCACCCGATGGGAATCTGGCAGCCGGATGCCGGACGCCGCCACGATCAAACGGCTGGCAAAATGCCTAGATGTTGACGCGAGCGAACTCTTTTTTTCTTCAGAAAACGCCGCGCTGGTCCGGCACGTCATCATGGTAGACGATGAAGAAATCTTCCTTTCCGGCGGACGGCCGGTTCTGGAGTCCGTCATGCCGGGTGCCACTGTTTCCTGCTTTACAAAGCCTTCTGAAGCGCTCCGCTTCGCAAAGGCAAACACGGTATCCATTGCCTTTCTGGATATCGAACTCGGAAGGCACAGCGGTCTGGATCTGTGCCAGAGCCTTCTGGAACTGGATCCGCATACCAATGTCATCTATCTGACCAATTACGAAGAATATGCGCTGGACGCATGGCATACCCGCGCCTGCGGCTATATGGTAAAGCCGATCCAGGAACCGGAACTCCGTGCGCAGCTTCTTCGCCTTCAACATCCGGTTAGGGGGCTGCTCTCCAATGACTGAACCAAATGATCTCATCAACTTCTGTTTTGTCATCGCAGGACTTGCCGTCGCAGTCCTGGGATTTGCGTCCAATCTGCTGATTCCTTATGCAGATCGGACAACCACGCATTTTTTTATGGCGTTTTTCGCCGTCCTTTGTGCCTATGCCGGATCGGATCTTGCCTCACAGATTTCGCTGGAACTCCTCGGATCAGAATATGCGCGGCTTTCCCGGATCGCAATCTTCTGCGAATCCCTGTTTTCATCGCTGCTGCTGCCCCTTCTTGCCTTCTATATCCTGCACTGCGCAAAGCAAGGGAGAAGACTGCTGTCTTTGTGTCCTATTTTAT
>CADBTO010000003.1 GCA_902797565.1 uncultured Lachnospiraceae bacterium | reverse complement strand
GGCCGCTTTTTTTCCACGCTGACTCGTTTGACGCGCTTTCCTTTTTGAAAAACGGCTTCGCCCGGATGCGGGCAAACCTTGGTTCCCCTCAAAACCGGATCATTCTTGGCCCCAGACTGTACTGCTATTCTAATTTATCGGTACAGGCATACCGGAGCCTGGGCGCAGGGCTTCTGACCGCTCCCTGTGAGCTGAACAAAAAGGAACTTGCACATCGGGACAACGCTGATTCCTTCTTTACCATCTATGGACGCACGCCCCTGATGTACATGGCAAACTGTCTGCGGAAAAATTCCACAGGCTGCAGGCGCAGGCCTCGCGCGAAGCGAAACCATGATGATGTCCAGGCTTTATCCGGCTGCAAAAACAGCACGCTATACCTGCAGGATGAACGCGGGAGCGTATTCCCCGTCATGCAGGACTGTAAAAATTGCTGCAACATCATTTATAATTCCCTTCCGACTGTCCTGACAGGAGACCTGGATGACCTTCTCAAATTAGGATTCTCCCGTTTCCGGCTGGATTTTACCAGTGAATCCGAACAGGAGGTAACGATGGTTCTGGAAGCCTGTGCCAATCGGACCAATCCCTTTGACACCTACACAAAGGGACATTTTCATAGAGGAGTAGAGTAGTGGTACACATTATCACGACCATTTCACGTTTTACAATGCTGATCCTGATCGCTGTCTATACCTATGACTGTTTTGCAGCGCTTGGGAAAAAAGTAAGCGGCAGTACTGCAGACTGGTACTTCCACAAACAGACCACCCTGATGTTTTTCTTTTTGATCAACGCGGATTTCGTAATCTTTCTGAACGATCCGCAGAAGAAGACCCTGGTCTTCTTTGCGGCAGAAGTGGTCTTTTTCCTGATCTGCATGCTGATCTATAAACGATTATACCAGAATGCCAGCAAATCCCTGGTGAACAATATGTGTATGCTGCTTTGCATCGGTTTCATCATCCTCAGCCGGCTGAAGCCGGATACAGCAATCCGGCAGCTGGCACTTGCCACTGCCGCACTGCTTCTGTCCTGCCTGATCCCGCTGATGATCGAAAAACTCCATTTATGGAACAAGCTGTCCTGGCTCTATGCGGCAGTTGGGATTGTCGGGCTGCTTATGGTTTTCGTTTTTTCTACCCCGGAATATGGGGCAAAGCTTTCCATTTCAGTCGGATCATTCAAACTACAGCCCTCAGAATTTATTAAAATTCTGTTTGTTTTTTTTGTTGCAGCAATGCTTTATCAATCCACAGAATTCAAGCAGATTTTGACCACCGCTGTCATTGCCGCCATCCACGTTGGAATCCTTGCCGCATGCAAGGATTTAGGTGCAGCAATGATCTACTACATTACCTTTGTCGTGATGGTCTATGTGGCAAGCCAAAAACCCGTCTATCTGCTACTGGGCGGGGGGATCGGTGCACTGGCCTGTGTCGCCGGATACTTCCTGTTTTCCCATGTACGGGTTCGTGTCCTGGCCTGGAGTGACCCACTTTCCTATGTCAACAACGAAGGATACCAGGTCTCCCAGTCCCTCTTCGCAATCGGGACAGGCGGCTGGTTTGGAAGCGGATTATATGAAGGTATGCCGGAAAAAATCCCCGTTGTAACCACAGATTTCGTTTTTTCAGCGATTTCCGAAGAGATGGGTGGATTGACTGCACTGTGCATCATCTTTATCATTATCAGCTGCTTCCTGATGATGTTCAATATTGCGATGCAAATCCGGGATCCGTTCTATAAACTGATCGCACTCGGTCTGGGATGCCTTTATGCGGTACAGTGCCTGACGACACTCGGAGGCGTCACCAAATTCATCCCCTCTACAGGCGTGACACTGCCTTTGATCAGTTATGGCGGCAGTTCGATCCTCTCCACGATGATTATTTTTGCAATCATCCAGGGGCTGTATCTCAAACGCACCGATGAAGGGATTCCGGGAAGGCGGCAGGCCCCCGTCTGAAGGGAGCGGGCAGTTTCTAACGTACGAGGAGGCTTATGAGAAGAAAAACACAAATGCAGCAAAATACAAATCCACGCGACCTGCAGGTCATGGATTTCAACGGAGATATCCCGATGCCCGCCGCTTCTTCATCGAAGAGGCAGCAGATGCCAGGCAAACGGACGAATACAGAATTTGTCGTCATCACCTACGTTTTTTTCGCCGTATTCTTATTTCTGGCAGGATATTTTTCGTATTTTCTCACATTTCGGAGTGAATCTTTTATCAACCACCCGTCCAACTCCCGAATTTCCAAGCTTTCGGAGCATACCAAACGTGGCAGCATCCTTTCCTCAGACGGGAAAGTCCTTGCCTCTTCATCCGAATCTCAGGACGGGCATACAGAAACCAGGACGTATCCCTATGGCCGGGTTTTCGCCCATGCGATCGGCTACTCCGTCAATGGCCTGTCCGGCCTGGAGCTGGAAGCTAATTTCCATCTGCTCCGCAGCCATTCGTTCATTGTGGATCGAATTCGAAAAGACCTTGCCGGTGAAAAGACCCAGGGCGATAGTGTTATAGCAACCTATAACGCTGAACTTCAAAAATGCGCTTATGATGGATTAGGTTCCTATCAGGGTGCCGTTGTTGCCATAGAACCAGATACGGGAAAACTGCTCTGCCTGGTTTCCAAACCGGACTATGACCCGAATACCGTTGCTGCCGACTGGAACAGCCTGGTGTCGGATAATGATCATTCCAGGCTGCTCAACCGTGTCACCCAGGGACTCTATCCCCCTGGTTCTACATTTAAGATTCTGACCGCACGCGAATACCTCCGGGAAGGAGGCACCGATGACGACAGCTTCAAATGCGACGGCGTATATGAAAGCGGCGGTTACGAGATCCACTGCTTCCATGGCTCAGTCCACGGCAGCCAGTCCTTCAAGCAGGCCTTTGCAAATTCCTGCAACACGGCTTTTGCCAAAACCGGACTCTCCCTGAAAAAGGGCGGGCTGGCAAGCTGCTGCAAAGACTTCCTCTTTGACACGCCGCTGCCAACAGCGCTGATGAACACCAAACAGAGCCGTTTCCGTTTGAAAAAGAACGCATCGGATCCACTGGTTATGCAGACTGCGATCGGACAGGGTGATACACTTGTGACACCCCTGCATATGGCAATGATCGCTGCAAGCATCTCGAATATGGGTGTACTCATGTCCCCATACGATATTGACCATATCGAAAATGACACGGGAGACCTGGTTCGTTCTACCACACCGGAAGCATATGGGAAACTGATCTCAAAAAAAGAGGCAAAAAAATTACGCCAGTATATGCGGGCCGTTATTGAAAACGGAACAGGACGCGCTCTGGCCGGGAAATCCTACAAAGCTTTCGGGAAAACCGGCACCGCTGAGTATTCTTCTGACAAGAACAAGGCACATTCCTGGTTTGTAGGATTTGCAGAAAAAAATGGAAAAAAGATCGCAGTTGCTGTTATAATGGAAGGTGCTGGTGCGGGAAGCAGCTATGCGCTTCCCCTAGCCGGGAAACTGTTTGACAATTACCTGGGTTGACAGGCACTTTTGGATGGACAATCTCTTTATGAAAA
This sequence comes from uncultured Lachnospiraceae bacterium, assembly GCA_902797565.1. Classification (GTDB taxonomy): domain Bacteria; phylum Bacillota; class Clostridia; order Lachnospirales; family Lachnospiraceae; genus Weimeria. The sequence continues at coordinate 2,169 of CADBTO010000003.1, read as the reverse complement.
ATCAGATACAAAAAAAAGATGCTTCTATAGACAAGAAAAACAAGAATTTATGCCAGAATTTTTTTTATTATGAGAAGCTCTATATGGCAGGAAAGCATTTTTCCATACAAGATCTTTCCCTGATCGAACACGGCGGCCACCCCGGATCACGGACGTTCCTGCTGGTACTTCCCGCGGGGCCAGTCGATGTTCTGGAAATATACCATGCAGACACCAGGCAGCTTCTCCCGCTGTCTTTCCGTGAGAAAACCTATGTCATAGGGATTGCCAGGGGATATCGGAAGACCCTGCGTCTGCTGGAGCAGATTTTTTTGGAGCATATGGACAAAGCCGGAGCGCTGCGGAGCTATTTCAACCAAGCGCGCTATGTACGTCTGGAGGATCTTGTGCTATGACGATCATCGGTATCTTCCTCACCATACTCAAAACCGTCCTGCTGGTCCTGCTGGTTCTTCTATGCCTGCTGCTCCTGACTCTGCTGTATATTTTTTTCGGAAAAGCATCCTATCTGGCAGAAGTACAGTGGCATGAAACAGAAAAAACCATACACATCCATATGGGAGATCCGCTGCGTTGGATTCGATTTGTCCTGGATTATGACATGTCGAAGGGTGGAAGCTATGCTCTTAAAGCGTTTGGATTCTATTCCCTTTCGGAGAGTCTTCTGGGCGAAGCGAAAGAAGAATCCCCGGCAGCGGCTCCTGCCAAAGACAATGCAGACACGCCGGATGTTTCAGATGCGGCAGCGGAAGATCGCGCAGAAAACGGCTTCGAAAAACCGGAGAAAACCTCTGGCCGCAGCCACTCCGGCAAACAGGAGAAGAAGCCCTCTGGCGACAATGGCTCCGACAAGCTGAAGAAAACCACCGGCGACGGCAGCAGCAAGCCGGAAAAGCGGGACAGCAGCAGTTCCGGCGTGCTGGAAAGCACCGCTGGCGGCACTGCCCGCAAGCAGATGAAACAGGACCACAGCGGCTCCGGTGGCGCTTCCGACAAACAGAAGAAAAAAGCGGGCGGCAGCAAACAGAAAAAGCAGAGCGGCAGCGACTCCAGAAAGCAGAAAAAGCAAAATGGAAGCGGCTCCGGAAAGCAGAAAAAGCAGAACGGCAGCGGCTCCGGAAAGCAGAAAAAGCAGAATGGCAGCGGCTCCGGAAAGCAAAAAAAGCAGAAGGCAGGCGGCAGCAGCTCCGGAAAGTCCAAAAAGCCGGCAGACGGCAATGGACACACGAAACAAGGGCTGATGGCCACGCTTCAGGACGAGCATATCCAGCGCGGCATTTCGCTCCTGATCCACGAACTGTTTCTGTTCTTTAAGCGGCTCGCTCCCAGACGCATGGCGTTTGACGCGGATTTTTCTGCCGGGGCACCGGATCTGACCGGAGAAGTCCTCGCCGGACTGGTGCTGCTTCCCGCAATGTATGACAAACGAAACCGGCTGGAAGGCGATTTTGAAAGCGAAGAGCCCTATTACCGGGGCAGCCTCTCGCTTGCAGGCTTTTTGCGGCTTTCATGGATTACCCGGCTGCTCCTGCGGATTTACTTTGACAAAGACATTCGCAGGCTGCTGCGAACCATGCGGGGGAAAAAATCAGGGAACGAATAAACGCAGAAGAAGAAACTTTGCATTTTGATGAATGAATATACGTAGAAGAACAAATTTTGCATTTTGATAGAAGAAACAAGGAGGTAACATAACCATGGCAAGTGGCAACGGAAACGGTGCATTTGAATCATCAGTAGCTGCAATGATGAATGGCCTGGACGGCTTTGTAAATACAAAAACTGTCGTAGGTGAAGCAATCACCTATGGCGATACGACAATCATCCCCCTGGTCAAAGTTTCATTTGGTATGGGTGTTGGAAATTCGTCCAAAGAAAAAGGCGGAATCAAAGCAGGAGGAATGGGCGGAAAGATTTCCCCCAGCTCTGTCCTGGTCATCCACGACGGAACCACCCGCCTTATCAATATCGCCAGCCATACCGGCATAGACAAGCTGCTGGATATGGTTCCGGACTTTGTCGACCAGTTTACTGCAAAGAGAAAGGCAAAAAACCGCAGCACAGACGAGAAAGCCGTCCGGGAAGAAGCAGCAGTGGCGATGGAAGAGACCATCCGTGCGGCGGCAGAAATGGAAGAAGGTTAAAGCTGTGCGAGTCGGCGGCTCGGCG
>CADBTO010000002.1 GCA_902797565.1 uncultured Lachnospiraceae bacterium | reverse complement strand
GAGCAAGCCGAAGGACAAAATTTGAAGCAGAGCACGGAGCAAGCTGAAGCACAAAACATGAAGCAGACAACCATCGAGGAAAGTTTTGAAGAGCTGGAGGAGGCGATCCGGAAACTGGAGGATCCGAAACTGTCTCTGGAAGAGGCATTTTCTGTGTATGAGCAGGCGATGGGGAGCCTGAAAGAAGCAAAGCAGCGGTTGGACCGGGTGGAACAGAAGGTGGCGCTGCTCGAGGCAGACGGGTCGTATTCTGACTTTTCAGAATATGATGAACGATAGAACAATCAGAATCAAAAAAATCAGAATCGAAAAAAAGAATCGAAAAAAAGAATCGAAAAATATAGAAACGGGGGGAAAGCCATATGGCTGTAGATCTTGACAAACTCTATGTAGAAAAGATGATGGAGGAGAAAGCGCGGGTACTGGAACCGGCGATTCTGCGTTATCTGCCGAATGAAATAGAAGGCGGCGGCTTTGACCGGAAAGTACGGGAAGCGATGCGTTATAGTGTCCAGGCGGGCGGGAAACGCCTGCGTCCGATCCTGTTGATGGAGTGTTTCCATGCGTTTGGGGGGAAGGGCACGATTTATGAGCCTTTTTGTGCGGCAATCGAATATCTCCATACTTATTCCCTGATCCATGACGACCTGCCTGCCATGGATGATGACGACCTGCGCCGGGGACAGCCCAGCTGCCACGCGAAGTTTGGGGAAGCGGCTGCAATCCTGGCAGGGGACGGGCTGCTTAATCTGGCGTTTGAGGTCATGGCGGGCACGGTGGCAAATGTTGCGGTGGCAAGGCCGGACACCGGGGAACCGGGCGAGTATCTGAAAAAGATGGCGTGCATCACGGCAGCGGCAAACCACATGGGCTATTGCTCCGGCATCCGCGGGATGGTGGGCGGCCAGGCGGCGGATGTGGTTTCAGAGGCAGAAGGGACCGAGGTTTCCAAGGAACTTCTGGAATTTATCTATATTGAGAAGACGGCGGCGATGTTTTCCGGAGCGATGGGAACCGGGATGATTCTGGCCGGTGCTCCGCCGAAGCTGCTGCCGAAAGTTACCGAGGCGGCAAAGTATATCGGGGTTGCATTCCAGCTTCGAGATGATATTCTTGACATAGAAGGAGATGAATCGGAACTTGGAAAACCGGTCCATAGTGATGAGAAAAACAAGAAACGCACGTATGCAGCGGTGTACGGAGTAGAGCAGGCAGTGAAGGATTGCAGGTATTATACCGGCATGGCCATCGCATCGCTGAGGAGCTGCGGCGTTCCGTGTGAATTCCTGCAGGACCTGTTTGTTTATTTGGCAGAAAGGAATCGTTGAACTTATGTTCCTGGAGCAGATCAATCAACCAAATGATATAAAAACTATAGGCGCAGAAAATTTGCCCATTCTGGCGGAAGAAATCCGGACGTTTTTGATTGAGCACCTGTCTGTGACGGGGGGACATCTGGGGTCAAATCTGGGCTGCGTGGAGCTGACAATAGCACTGCACCGCGTGTTTGATCTGCCGCAGGACAAGATCATCTGGGACGTGGGGCACCAGTGTTATACCCACAAGATCCTGACCGGGCGGAAGGAGGGATTCTGGAAACTGCGGCAGCTGGGCGGGCTGTCCGGTTTCCCGGATCCGGCGGAAAGCGATTGCGACGTCTTCACGACCGGGCACAGCAGCACGTCGATTGCGCTCGGAGTGGGCCTTTGCAAGGCGCGGGAACTTGCGGGTGAGGACTATAAAGTGGTGTCTGTGATTGGCGATGGTTCCCTGACGGGGGGCATTGCCTATGAGGGCATCAACAACGCGGCCCTGCTGGATGGGAATTTCATTATTGTCCTCAATGATAATGATATGTCTATCTCGGAAAATGTGGGGGCTGTCCATCGCCAGTTGACGCGTCTTCGGACCTGGGAGGGTTATAAGGAGCTGAAAAGTTCCGTACACCAGTCACTGGACCGGCTGCCGGGCGGCAGGGCGATTGCCAGTTCCATCCACAATGCCAAAAGCAGCCTGAAGCAGCTGCTGATTCCCGGTATGGTCTTCGAACAGATGGGGCTCCTGTACCTGGGGCCGGTAGACGGGCATGATATCCAGGCTGTTGAGGGGCTGCTCCGGCAGGCGGCGCGGGTGAAAGGGCCGGTGCTTGTGCATGTCCTGACGAAAAAGGGAAAAGGGTATGGACCGGCGGAACGGCTTCCCGCGCGTTTCCACGGGACGTCTGCGTTTGACCGGGAGACGGGGATTCCGCTGGATCCACGGGAAGTATGCTACACGGACGTTTTTTCCACAGTCATGCGCAAGCTTGGGGAGCGCAGGCCGAATCTGGTTGCAATCTCCGCGGCGATGCCGGGCGGGACGGGATTGTCCCGGTTCAAAAACTGCTTCCCGGAGCGTTTCTTTGATGTGGGGATTGCGGAAGAGGCGGCGGTGCTGCTGGCGGCCGCGATGGAAGAGCAGGGTTATATCCCGGTTGTGGCGGTGTATTCGTCGTTCCTGCAGCGTGCCTATGATGAGATCATGATTGATGTATGTGTTCGGAAGCGGCACGTGGTCTTTGCCGTGGATCGTGCAGGGCTGGTGGGCTCGGATGGCATTACCCATCAGGGCATCTTTGATCTGGCGTACCTGTGTTCGATGCCGAATATGGTCGTGATGGCTCCAAAGAATAAATGGGAACTTTCGGATATGCTGAAGTTTGCTGCGAAATATGATGGGCCAGTGGCGATCCGTTATCCGAAAGGGAAGGTGACGGATCGTTGGAAGGAGCACCGCAGTCCGATCCGGCTGGGTGAGTGCGAGGTACTGCGCGGGGAGTTCCTGGAAGCGGGGCCGTCCGCTTCGGCAGGGGTATCTGCTTCAGGCGGGTCGTCCGCTTTGGGCGGGGTATCTGCTTTGGGCGGGCCGTCCGTTTTGGGCGGGGCGTTCGCTTTGGCAGGGGCATCTGCTTCGGGCGGGTCGTCCGCTTCAGGCGGGGCATCTGCTTTGGGCGGGTCGTCCGCTTCGGCAGGGGAATCAGCTTCAAGTGGGCCGTCCGCTTCGTCTGGCAGGATCCTGCTCTTTGCGCTGGGAAGCCAGGTTCTGGAAGCGGAGCAGGTGTATGAACGTCTGATTGCAGAAGGATACAAAGCGGTTCTGGTGAGCGCACGCTTTGCCGCTCCGCTGGATATCGGCTTTTTATGGGAGCATATGGGAAAATTTGACCTGGTCGTCACGATGGAGGAGGGAATCCGGAGCGGTGGGTTTGGTGAGCGTGTGGCGGCGTTCCTGGCGCAGGAAGGTTTTGACGGCCGGGTGCTGGTTTCTGCAATCGAAGACCGTTTTGTGCCCCATGGCAGTGTGGCGGAACAGAAGAAGATGACAGGGATCGACGCGGAGTCTGTGACGGAAAAGATCCTGGCGATAATGGGCAGAGGCTTGCAATAAAGGGTGGAGTGTGATGGGGAAAACAAAGAAAAAGCGGCTGGATCTTCTGCTTGTGGAGCGCGGGCTTTCGCCTTCGCGGGAGAAGGCGAAGCTTTCGATCATGGAGGGACTGGTCTTCGTGAAAGGGCAGCGGGAGGATAAGCCGGGCAGTACGTTTCCGGAAGACTGCGAGATCACGGTCCGGGGCGGCGGGCTGCGCTATGTGAGCCGTGGCGGGCTGAAGCTGGAAAAGGCAATGGAGGTATTTCCGATTTTTCTGGCCGGAAAGGTCTGCATGGATATCG
>CADBTO010000001.1 GCA_902797565.1 uncultured Lachnospiraceae bacterium | reverse complement strand
GGATGAATATGCCTTTGTTCGCATGCGTCTCCACCTCGAAGTGATACTGCTTTTTTACGGCTTTCTCCGTCAGCACCGCCAGCGTGTCCATTTCCCCACGCTCGAACGAGGTATCCGGCTTCTGGTCTGCCTGCTTGCCGGGAAGAAGCTCCACAACGGCGTTGCTGCTGAAATGCTCGCCAAATGCCTCGTTTACAAGCGGCACCAGGTACTGCGTAAGCCCCAGCACGCCCGCCCAGAATACTGCATCATAGGTCTTTTCGTTTTGGATGTCCATTGGCCCCCCTCATTCCATTATTTCCGTCAAACGCGTATATTCGATGTTCCGGATTTGTCCTTTATTTATCCTTTCTTTCCAGTATACCACAAAACCCATAACTTTGGAACAAGCCAAATAAAAAAGCCGCTTCAGGAATCCTCGTGCATACCACCCGGCAAAGCTCAGCTTTCCGCAGGCTGGCGCCATGCCCGTCATACTGAAAACAGGGAGACGGCCGAAAAAACCTCTCCCTGTCCTGTTCCTGTTTCTTTTACATATTTCACCTGCACCCGGATACGCTGCGCGTACCCGTTCTTCGCATACACATACACGGTGCAGCTTCCCTTTTTAAGGCACTCCCTTCGCTACCAGCTCCGCTCCCAGTTTTGCGGCAAGGATGCCCTCATCATCTGTTTCATCCGAACACCCCCGCCATTCCCAACTGAAACTTCTGGTCCGGAGTCGTATAAACAGACTCTATCTCTCCATCCAGCATCATTCTTGTAAGTTCGCCTTTCGGCTTATCCGTATATTTGATTGCTGCCGACTCTATGGATATCCCGTCATCGTTCAGATACTTCACATCCACAAGACCCACCCATTGATCCGGATATGCTTCCTGAATTTCTTTCCGCCTCCATACTTCCGCCCCCCCCTGCAGCCTCTGCCTCTCTTGCCGCTCAGAAATCCTCCGGCCGCAAAATAAATGCCGTATACGGCGGAACCACCAGGCCGCCGCCAAAGTCGCGCAGGGTATCCGTGATCAGGTCCCGCGCCCTGCCGCTGCGGGCATTGAAATGCGCATGGAACTCCTCGCCGGAGATGTTGATCGCGACCATGATCCGCTCGTCGCCAAAGTTCCGCTCAAAAATGCACTGCCGGTTCTGCAGGAGCAGGGACTTGAAATCCCCGTAGCAGAGCGCCTTGCTGCCCTTGCGTGCTTCTGCCATCTTTGAAATCATCTCCGTCAGTTCGTTCCACTCCGGTTTCTCGATGGCCGGCCGAAGCGCCGGGTCTCCGTCGTCCTTCTTCCCCTCGATACCCCACTCGCTCCCGTAATAGATCATCGGAATGCCCGGCATGCCGAAAATCATCGCATAGGCCAGCGGGAGCAGCTCTTTTTTGTTCAGGATGCTTGCAATCCGGTCCACGTCATGGTTGTCCACGAAGGACACCAGATGCCTGCCCCGGTACATCGTCCAGTCTTCCGGCCCAAACTGCCGCGCCAGGGAATGAATGATCTCGAACATATTTTCGGAATTGAATGCTGAGTAAATCCCCTTGCGGCATTCGTAATTCGTCACGCTGTGGCACATCTCGTCATTGCCCATAATCAGCTTGTAATCCCCGCCGATCATCTCACCGATCAGGTAAAAATCCTCCTTCCAGCCCTCTGTGGCACGGCGCAGATTCCGCAGGAAGTCCCTGTCCACCATATATGCCACATCCAGCCGCAGCCCGTCGATGCCAAACTCATCAATCCAGAACTTCACACTGTCCAGAAGGTAGTCCACCACCTCCGGATTCCGCAGGTTCAGCTTCACAAGGTCATAGTTTCCTTCCCAGCCCTCATACCAGAAGCCGTCGTTATAGGCACTGTTGCCCTCAAACGAAAGCTGCGCAAACCAGCTGCAGTACCGGGACGCCTGCCGATGCTCCTGGACATCCTTGAACGCAAAGAAGCCCCTGCCCACATGGTTGAACACGCCGTCAAGCACCACCTTGATCCCCGCTTCGTGCAGCGCTGCGACAATCTCCTTCAGGTCTTCATTCGTCCCCAGCCGCGTATCGACCTTCCGATAATCCCGCGTATTATATCCATGGGTATCCGATTCAAACAGCGGCGAAAAATATACTGCCGTAATGCCCAGCTTTTGCAGATGCGGAATCCAGTCCAGCACCCGGCGCAGCCGGTGTTCCAGCACCCCATCATTCTCATACGGCGCCCCGCACATCCCCAGAGGATAAATCTGATAAAAAACCGCTTCTTCAGCCCACATTTTATTTCTCCTTATTAAGAACTTCGTCCGCCGACATACGCGCAGTCGGAGTTTAGTTTAACAACTTCGGCAAGTCTGAAATCCCTTCGATTCCGTACTCGCGCTTATAATAATCCAGCTCCTCCCGGATGATCTGGTCGATGATCTGCATGCCCAGGAGCTCGACCGGTGCCCGGTCGTCTGTCAGGATCCGTTTTCCCGGATGATACGGCTTCGTCTCCTGCACAACCTTCGTCATCTGTGCGATCAGCACAGGATTCGTCTCGCCTGACGCGCCTTCCTTGATCCGCCGGATCAGCCCCGATTCTTTGGGCGAAGCAAAAAGCGCACGGTTCGTGGTATAGGGGATGTCTACGGTACGCACTTCCTCAAACTCCGATGCGATCGTATCCGCCAGATAATCTGTGATACTGTCCCCGTCATCATCTTCCTGCCCGCGCATATTCATATTCACAACGAGCACGCCATCTTCCTTCAAGTGTTTTTTAACTAATTGAAAGAACTCTTTTGAAGAAAACTGAAATGGAATAGTTATATCCTGATATGCGTCCACAAGTATGATGTCGTACTGCTGGTATGCCGCCGTCAGATAGGCACGGCCATCGTATTCCACCACCCTTGCATCGCCCGGAACATGAAAGTACCGCCGCCCCAGGTCAATAATCTTCTGATCAATCTCCACCCCCGTGACATCCACATGGTCTCCGAAAAATTCCCGGCATTTCGTGGCATAGGTCCCGCTCCCCATCCCCAGAATCAGGATGTCGATATCCCGGTTCAGGACATCCACCATATACGGCGCCGCCAGCGCATAATCATAATACATCCCCGTGAGGCCGCCCCCCTTCTTATACAGGGACTGGACGCCAAAGAGGACATTCGTGGACAGATACACCGTCTGTGCGTCCTCCTTCACCTGCAGGTAATTATATACTGACTCACCCTCATAGGTCAGCTTTTTTTCCCAGAACGCAAAATGGCTGGCATGCCCAAAAATAACGCAGATCAAATAAATAATGCAGGCAGCGATGCAAAGCTTCTTTTTCTTTTTTATACTGGCAAAATATAATAAACTGATCAGAAGCGGAATGCCTGAGAATATGAGGAAACTCATACTGGTACCCACTGCCGGAATCGTGACAAACGTTGGCAGGAAAGTCCCCAGGATACTGCCGATCGTATTCGCCGCCGAAAGCCGCCCCACAACGCGCCCGCTTTCATCCAGCCGGCTTGCCGTAAAGCGCACCAGGGAAGGCGTCACGGTCCCCAGCAGGAACAGCGGGAAAACGAAGATCACCATACATGCTGCAAATGCCGCCCAGGTCAGGTATGCCGTATTGACAGTAAAGATCACCAGCCCGCCAATTAAAAGCACAATATATTTCCCAAGTACCGGGATTGTGGCAATCCACACACTCGCAATCAGGATCCGCCGATACAGCCGGTCCGGATCCGGGTGCCGGTCTGCCATCCTGCCGCCCCAAAGGTTTCCGAGCGCCATCGCAATCATAATCGTTCCGATAATGATCGTCCAGACAATCTGGGACGAGGAAAAATACGGAGCAAGCAGGCGGCTCGCCCCAAGTTCCACAGCCATGACAGACATCCCCGCAAAAAACTCCGTCAGATACAGATAGAACTTGCTCCGCAGGATCCGCGGCGGTTCGTCACCGCCACCGCCTGCAGCTTCCCGGGATGCCCCGTCATCGTCTGCACTTTCCCAGGGTGCCTTGACACCGCCAGCACCTTCCCGGGATGCCCCGTCATCGTCCTCCGCACTTTCCCAGGGTGCCTTGATGCCGCCCGCATCTTCCCGGGACGATTCGTCACCGTCCGCACCTTCCGGGGATGACCCGGCCTGCGCTTCTTCACCAGATGTACCAGGATTTTCCGTGTCCTGTTTCCCTGATTTCTTGAACCACATATGTTTCCACCTGCTTCCTTTCCACAACCCAGTATCACGCACTCCGCCTGCCGCGAAAATCTTTTTCTCCACCCCCATCGGATGGCGGACTGAGCAGGGAGATGCATATCCCACTGCTTGCTGTGAGGGCGCGCATCCCCCTGCCCGCCGCGCGGGATGCGAATCCCTATAGCCACCATTCGGGCGTGCGGATTACCAGACCGAAACCCGCTCCTCCGGTGCCAGGTACATGCCGTCTCCCTCTTTGATGCCATAGGTTTCATAAAACTTTTCGAACTGCTGCAAGGTCACATTCGCACGCAGGTATGCCAGCGGATGCTCATCCGCCGCAATCCGGTACTGTTCAAATTCCGGTGTTGAAATACAGCACCACAGATCCGCAAATGCACGGAAAAACCGGTCATAATCGAAGCTCCCGCCCGCGTTTTCCTTGTCCTGCGCATAGATCAGAACGGACTTCATTCCCGCCATATCCGCCATTGCCTCTCCCTGCACTAGTGCACCATTACAGCTCGAGCCATCAAACATCACCATCTTGTTATAATATGCCACCAGTTTCCCGGAACGTTCCGCAAATGCCTTCGCATCCGCTTCGGACCACCAGTTCTGGATGTTGCCGTCTTTGTCAAACTGCGAACCGGACTGATCGAACGCATGGGAGAACTCATGCCCGATGATCGCCCCGATTCTCCCAAGCTTCTCCTCTTCGGACATATCCACGCTGTACACCCCGCCATCCAGGATTCCCGCAAAGACCGTAATGGAATTGTCCTGCGCGTTATATGCCGCATTCACTTCATCTGCAGCTTCATACGCCCACCCTCTCTTGTCTACGGACTGGTTGATCCGAGACTTGCTGAGTGCGAAATTGTATTTCGTAAGTTCCACACAGGCATCCAGATAGCTTCCGCCTTCCTCCCTAGACTTGAAGGACAGCTTCGATGTATCCGTCCATACATCCGGATAAACCGCATTGATCCGGATCGCATCCAGCTTCTCCAGCGCTTTTTTCTTCGTCTCCTCCGTCATCCAGTCTTCCTGCTCCAGCATCTTCCGGTAGGATTCTTTAATCTTCGTGCACAGGTCTGTAATATCCTGCTTGGTCCCGTCCGCCACATACTTTTCCACATACAGCTTCGCCATCGACGTAGAGAGCATCGCGCGCGTATATTCCACCGCATAATCCTCATCCTGATAACTCGCGCTCGTCCCGCCCAGCTGGTTTGTAAGCTCCTGCCCCTTCCGGAATGCCTCCTCATCCGTCAATTCCATAAACGAAACCGCTTCGTTTACCAGAAGGTATGCTTTCAGCTGTTCAAAATGCTCCTGTGTATACAGTTCATTCAGCTTTTCCAGCGCTTTGGGAATCAGCAGGTTGAACTGCTTCGACTCGCCATAACCCATTGCATCCAGAATCCGGACCAAAGGATAATTCGGAGACGCCGCCTGAAGCTCCGCTTTCGTCTTCGTATTGGACATCTCACGGGGTCCCGCCGTCATTTGCTCCGCGGAAGTTGGAATCGCAGCGGCGATCTCCTTCTCAAAGGCACTGCTGTCCGCCAGAAGCTTCGTGATCTGCGCCTCGTCATAACCGAAACGCTGCAGCATATAGGTATACAATTCCTGCGTGGCTGCCGCCATCGCCTGTCCATAAGCCGTCGGCTCCTTATATTCCGCCGAATCACCGAGAGACAGGCTGGTACTGTAAATATGAACCGTGTACTTAGAAGAATCCAGCAGATCCGGCGCTACTTCCAACGGCGCAAAATTCCCGCCCCAGAGAATTCCTTCCTCCGATGCCATATACGCAGACAGTTCCTCCAGGTTTTGGACTTTTTCCAGCGCCTCGACATGCGGCTTTGCTTCTTGCAGCCCCTTTGCATTCCTGCTGTCCCAGTCCAGCCACAGGGCATAGAAATCCTTCACCAGCTTCGCGTCATGGGATGTCAGCTTCTCATCCTTCAGGATCGCCGCACGCTGGTCCCTGATGTCATTCATCCGCTGATAAACGGTTCCTTCGCTCGTATGCTTGGGATCCAGCTTCATCGTCTTCAGCCTGTCCTGGTTGACTGCTGTATAAAAATCATCCTTCAGCTCCGGCATATAGCCCTGCGCCACTGCATTGCCCACACTGCTGTCCACCCAGGGTTTTTCCACTGCCGCGCGCTGCGCGATCGGATCCTCATCCTGCGCTTCTGTATTTGCGCCATCTCCTTCATCCTTGTTTTCTCCAGACGACGGCTTGCTCCCGGAAGACGCTTTCTTCACCACCTTGACAGAAACTGAAGCCTTCGCCACCTGCTTCCACTTGCCCTTCGCCTTTGCTTTGGAAAAGACTTTCACGACAACCTTCGTGCTCCCGGCTTTGACCCCGGTCAGCTTCACCGTCTGCGTGCCCGCTTTTTTAGCCACGACCTGCTGCTTTGCCGCTTGCAGGATCTTTGTCTTTTTCACGGTAATCGTGACTTTCTGACCCTTTGCAAGGTTTTTCACCGTCACTTTTCCGCTCTTCCCGGCCGTGATCTTGCTGTCAACCGAGATCTTCGGCTGTTTTGCCGCCTGCACTTCCTGCAGCGCCGCCTGCGGCAGCAGTCCCGCCGCAAGCAGAAGTGCCAGCAGCAGCGCCAGGCACCTCCTCCCCGGCAGTTTGATCCTGCTTCCCTCTCCACCATGTTCCTGTTTCATTCCCATACAATGACTCCTTTCCTCTATCTTCTGGTGCCATACAGATGCCTCTCCGGATACCCGGATCCAGCCCCTGTCTTATAACTGTTGATTTTAACCAAATACCATCGGTTTGTCAATAAAAAAGGGAAGTCCCGGCCCAGCCAATCCCATTCTTGACTTTTCCTGCCGCTTCTGGTACATTTATTTATGGCATCCAGCCAGACTGGCCAACGGATTGCCATACGATCGACCAAACCATCTGAATACCATGGAAGGAGGCTTTACTATGCAAACAACATTCCAACACACAGAGCCTGCATCGAATCGGCAGGATATCAATCTGCCATACGCGCCCGTTATCCGCGTGATCCGCCCGGCCCTTCTGCTTGCCCTGATCCTGCTGGCGGCCTGCGCAATGCTCGCGGTTCCAAAACCGGCAGAAGCAGCCAGCGGCTATGCGCAGCTGCCGGACGATACCTCGGTACACAAGGTCGGCTCCCTGTATTTCCAGCGCAAGAAAGATACGCTGTACTATGGCAGTAGTGAAAGTAAGATCAACACGAAGGCATACGACGTAACGTGGAACGCGTATACCAACGGCGAGCTTCTCTACTACATCAAAGAAAGCAAGGGCCATTATTATCTCAAGCTTTACGAATTGGACAACGGCCACTATTACCGGGTTGCGAATATGCCCTATGCGAAGCGCTCCCTGGGCGTCACGGACTACTACCGGATCTCGGCGATCTACAAAGGCTACGTCTACCTGACCCGGATCAACGAAGACGACTTCTGCATGGATACCTATGCGTACAAAATCGGAGACGACGAAGATGCCGTGGAGAAAATTGCTGCCAATGTGGACATCACCTCCCGTTCCGGGAAATATGTCCTTGCAAATAATGATTATGTCACGGATGTTTCCCCTTATAGAATCACGCTTTATCAAATTGCTTCTTCCGGGAAGCTGAAAAAGATCAAGCTTCTCTCCAAAACCGCACACAATGCGCGTTTTGTCGGAAAGTATGCCTATTACGCGGATTATACAACACCGTATATGACGCAGTGCTGCATCCGACGGGTCAAGCAGAATGGAAGCGGGAAGAAAACTCTGGCGACGCTCAGCTCCAAAAAGGGTTCGGACAATATCATCGTTGCGTATGACATCGGGGCCACTTCATGCAAAGTCAGCCGGGAAGGCGCAGAGTACCTGTATCAGTACAAATCAAAGAAATATACAAAGATCTGACAGTATCAGAACAAGCATTCGGTCAAGCACCAGAACAAAGGATAAGCCATGATTCAAAAAAAGTTTCAAGAATTAGCAGTCAATACATATCTAGTCAAAAACATAAACACGATTACACATTCCATACGGACCAGTCTTGCCATGGTGATCCCCATTCTGTTCATCGGGAGCATGACCGTCCTGCTGAATGGATTCCCCGCCCAGGGGTATCAGGACTTCCTGAATGCCTTCCTGGGCGGAGCGATTCGGAACCTGATCCAAAGCATCCAGCATGCAACCGTCGGGGTTCTTGCGGTCTATATCACGATCGCGCTGAACCTGTGCTATATGAACCAGACAGAAGAAGGGGAACGGCTTGTCCTGCGGTTTGGCAGCCTCCTTTGCAGCCTGACCGGATATTTTATCCTTGTGGGCTTCTTCTCCGGAGAACCGGATTTCTCGCTGCTGAGCGGACAGGGCGTATTCAGCGCGCTTCTGGCCGGAATCATCGGTGCCGTCCTGTTCCAGAAGTTCGCGCGCCTGTTCCAGACCCGGAAAATGATTTTTGTAGACGGTGCGGATTCCGTATTCAATGCAGCGCTCCATGTGATCCTGCCGCTCTTTGCCTCGGTCTTCTGCTTTGCCCTGGCAAATTACCTGATCACCGTGTGCTTCCATGTCCAGAGCATCCAGCATCTGTTTATGAACGCCGTGGATACGCTCTTCCTCCGGATGCAGCGTTCCTATTCCAGCGGGCTGCTGTTCCTGGCATTGATCAGTATCATGTGGTGGTTCGGCATCCATGGAAACAATGTGCTGAACCAGGTGGCAGAGGACATGTTTGTTTCGATCCTCCCCGGAGAAATCGTTTCAAAAAGCTTTATCGACACGTTTGTCAATATGGGCGGGACGGGATGCATGCTCGGCCTCCTGCTTGCCGCGCTGATCTTCGGGAAGCGCAGTTCCACCAAAAAGCTTGCGGGCATGGCGTTTTTCCCGCACATCTTCAACATCGGCGAACTGCTTGTATTCGGACTCCCGGTGATCTACAACCCGATGATGCTCATCCCGTTCATCCTGGCTCCGATCCTGGCCTATACGAATGCCTTCCTGATGACAAAGGCAGGATTCCTGCCGCTGGTCACAACCGAGGTGGTCTGGACAACACCGGCGTTCCTGAGTGGTTTCGTTGCAACAGGTTCCATCCGCGGCATCCTGGTCCAGCTTGCAAACATCCTGATCGCAACTGCCTGCTATGCGCCGTTCGTGATTATGTATGAAAAGAAATCGCTGAATGAATCTTCTTCCGCGATGAATGAACTGGTCGGCATCCTGAAGAAAAGCGAAGAAACCACGGAAGAAGTGGTTCTTACAGAATGCGAAGGCAATGCGGGCCGTCTTGCCAAACTCCTGGCGAGCGACCTTGAGGTCTCCCTGGCCTCCTCCGCATCATCTGCTTCCGCAAAGAATCTGGAAAGCCCGCTGCTGATCAAGTACCAGCCGCAGTTCAACAACAAAAACCAGTGCATTGGCGCAGAATCCCTGCTCCGCTGGAACCACGAACGATACGGGATCATTTATCCGCCGCTCGTAATCCATCTTGCTAAAGA
The DNA here is from genome assembly GCA_902797565.1 of uncultured Lachnospiraceae bacterium. Classification (GTDB taxonomy): domain Bacteria; phylum Bacillota; class Clostridia; order Lachnospirales; family Lachnospiraceae; genus Weimeria. The sequence continues at coordinate 662 of CADBTO010000001.1, read as the reverse complement.
AAGCGGCAATCTCTACCGGCTGGAGACCTACATCATCGAGCGTTCCATCCGCGATTCGGAGAGTTTCCGGAAAGTCTATGGAGATGCCTTCAAATTAAGCGTCAATGTCACAGTAACAACGCTGTTTGAGAAAAAATTCGTCCCGTTCCTGAAGGAACTGGCATCCCGCTGCGAGCTGAAACCGGGAAATGTCTGCATCGAGATCACGGAGGAAACGGCGCTTGCAACCACGGAAGAAACCGGAGCGCTGATCCAGAAAATCCGCTCGTTCGGATACACGTTCGCGCTGGACGACTTCAGCATGGGGCATACGTCCCTCCAGTACCTGCAGCACAACCAGTTTGACCTGGTGAAGCTGGACGGGAACCTCGTCAAGTCGCTCCTCAGCAACAACCGCACGAAAGAAATCATCAATTCCATCGTATACCTGTCAAATTCGCTGGACTTCAAGGTGCTTGCCGAGTTCGTCGAGACAGAGGAACAGAAACAGGCATTGGAACAAATCGGGTGCCTGCTGTACCAGGGCTATCTCTACAGCCCCGCCATTGACAAAGACGCGCTGGTTTCGATGGGAAGCAGGAAGCAGGGAACTGCATAAAACGTTGATCGGGCAGGGGGATGCAAATCCGCCCGGCTCGCCGCGCGGGGTGCGCCCGGCTATG